>JAFOYZ010000145.1 GCA_017424485.1 Bacteroidaceae bacterium | reverse complement strand
CACAAAAGCCTTCCCCGTGTGGAGAAGGCTTTGTGAATAGCTATGATGCTGTGGCTTTATGCTGTAGCGAGCTCTACTACCTTGTCGACAGCGCTGATGATGCCGTCGGGGTTCTTACCACCGAGCGCAAGGCGCTGGGCATCCGTGTCGTGGACTTCTGCCGTGAGGCCCACATCAGTCGCGTAACCTACTACGAGCTGCTTAAAGGAAACGCCACTCCGTGATGGTACACATCAGACTCCTGCGCTGCATGCCGACGCGGTATGATAGCGTCGGTTGCGACGACTGACACTTTAGTTTCACAAAGGAGTCATCACATACAGCGCAAGAGTCGCGTGAGTTTGAGCAGCGCTATCTCGACGTGCTATTGGAATAAGATTGTTATCGTTAGAAGATTGCTATCAATCGACAGCAATCTTAACCTCTTTGAAGTTGCTCCCGTTCGGCATAACCAAAGTAAACTTTGCTTCTGCTCTCACTTAATCGCAACTTTCTTTCCATCCTTGATATAGATGCCACGCGTGGGATGAGCTACAGGGTGACCCAGCAAGTCATAGTAAGGAGTGTCACCCTTGTCATTCACCACAGGAGCTACGGAATTATCCACGGCGTCCACATCGAGCAGATAAACCTGATTATCCCACAATGTGTATATAGCGAGCAGATTGTCCTGCATGCATATATTAAATACACGCGTAGGCTCCAAAGTTTCAATGACATAGAAAGTCTCCCATGTAAATCCGCCGTCTGTGCTTCGCATAATAGGTATTTGACTATCGTGATATCCAGTCTCATCGGCTCCATAGAGAACTTCGGAGTTACGTAAGTCATATACAACATCATAAAGATATGCTGCTGGTATAATTCCACTGTCCGGCCTGGGATCTTGTGTCCCTATCATTTGCCATTTATACCCACCATCATCCGACATGGCGTAGAGTTCGCCACAAGCGACTATCCTCCATTTATTTGTCGGATGGAAGGCTATATCGTGTACAAGTCTTCCTTGCAAATTTCTCAGTTTCCACTGGAATCCACCATCTCTACTTACATAAATATCACCTATACCATATCCGATAAGACACTTGTAGTCTAACGGATTGTAACGCATATATGGTAATGACATATGGTTAATCTTTGTCCATGTAACGCCTCCGTCATCTGTATAGGACAGGCCACCCGAAGACTGAGACACATGAATTCTTTTCGCGTCAGATGGATGCAAAACAAGTCCGCATAATGTATTATTAAAGAAAATCATTTGCCAAGTTGGGTCTATCGTATCAATCGGGACGATGTTTGCCGTGTTGCCGCCATCGGTGGAGATAGCCAACTGATATTTGGAGAGCGCTACTATCGTGTCGTCACGCACCTCAAAGTCCAAGATGGTACTGTCCGTAAATGTCAGCTTCTTCCATTCGGTCGATGAACCATCCAACTCATATTGATACAATCCACGGGAAGAGGCTGCATACAGACTGTTGTCACTGAATAGCATCTTGTAATGCTCTCTTACCAATAGCGAGTCCTCAATGATGCCCAGTGAAATCAATTGCGCCATCATGCCCTGAACGATGGAGAGCATAAGGCATAGACTTAATAAACGTGTTTTCATATTAGAATACTTTTAACTGTTAGGCAATGGCGATTCAAAAACGCGAAGAATACCTTTTATTAGGTTTTGTATGCCGCAAAGTTAAAGCTAATCCGCGAAAGCATGAAAAAAAATCGTCTTACAGAGACAGGCGTAAGTACACTGATTTACAACAATATAAGTAGCTGTAAGAAAAGCAAAAATCTTACAGAAAGAATAAGGTCGATAAACAATTGTTTATTCTGTTGATTATCAGCTATTTGCCCTACCCTGCAAACAAATAAGGTATTTTACCAGAATAAGATAGCAAACAAACGATGCTGATTATGGGATGATTAAGGCATGCTATCTAAGAAAAAATCCTTGCTCGGTGCATCCGAAGCCTTGATTTCATCGCGCAGGCGGTACTTGATTTGGTAGATGTGGTTACGCTCCAGCCTCATAAAAGTGGCTATTGTCTTACCTGAGAAATGGGCATAAAGATAGGTAAGGAAAGTGTAGTCTTTTTCTTTCAAATGGGGCAGTTCGGCACGCAAGCGAGCCATGATATTATCAAGGTTGGTATTTAAGATGGCTTCCAGTTCGGTAATCATATTACCCTCGCAGATTCTTTTTATTTCTTTATCAAGCTGCTTAAATATTGCCGACTTGGAGCCTTGGTTCTCATAGTAGGTTTCACTCAGGTTATTGAGTAGTCTAGAGTATGTACCAAACAACTCGGTTATCTGCGTTTGCATGTGCGCTACAGAGCCTTCATGCGTATCTACGCGCTCTCTCAATTCATCTATTTGTGCATGTGACAGTTGTAGTTCCTGACTGATACGACCGATGGATTCCTCCTTATTATATAAGGTGTGCCGCAAATCTTCGGCCAATTCCATATATTCGTTCAGTTCCTCCTGCTTATGGCGGAAACAGTGGCGTATATAGATTCCCAACACTACAGCAACCATCAATATAATAACAGCTGCACCTCTCATCAGAAAACGTTGCTGCTGGTTGCGTAGTTCCTCTACCTTCAAGCGAGTCTCATAATGGTCGCGCTGGGAGGCTATCAAAGGTTGCTGTAAAGTAATGCGCACCACGGAATCTTGATGAGTAAGCAATTGTTCATGATTGCGCAAGGCTGCGTGGGGAGCACCAAGAGCTTTATATACCTGATAACTTTTATGCCAAAGTTTGGCTGTATCTTCGGGCGTAGTGCTCATTTGCCACGCTTGAGCCAAAGCCTCTTCGGACGCAACCCTGTTTCCCTTCAGAGCATAATGATGGGCAATGATCCCGTAAGTGGCAGCAGAACGCAGTACCGTTTCTATTGGATATTTACCAAGAAGATAGTCCAAGGAAACAATATCTGCTGTCGCATCATACAGACATAGAAGTTGATTGAGTGTACTATTTATAATATAGGAATCATTATGTGCTTCGCTCCATGCCAAAACTTCATTCAGAAGAGAATCCGCCTGCGAAAATTGAAACATATTCAGATAAAACTGCCCTATGTTTCGCTTGGCAATATATTGCAAACGTTCCTTATTCGCCCTTTCATAATGAAATAGAGCTTTCTCCATATACTCCAATGCCTGGGGATAATCATACTCAGTACCATAAAGTACCCCCATTTGCAAATACAGCAACCCCACGGGGTATGATGCATCCACCTCATCCACAAACTCCTCGGCACGTGTGTAAGCCGTCATCGCTTCGTGGCGTAAACCTGCATTGGCATATACACGCCCATGGTAGTAGAAGGCCTGCAGGCGACGAAGCGGCAAACCCTTGCGGTCGTAGTAGCGCGTAGCCACGCGGATGAGCGAATCGTCAGCCACATCGATATAGCTCTTGTCTTGTGCCTGCACGGTAAGCAGCGCGTAGAGCGCACGCGCCTCGCCCCAGCGCGGCATGTCGGTAGCGGTGAGCACCGCCAGCGCCGAGTCCGGCGCGTCGTTTATGCGCGCCTCCAATTGTTCGAGCTGGCGCATACTGAGGCTGCCGCCACACCCCATGCAGAGGGTGGCGAGCAGCAAGCTATATATCACGGTGCGCAGCTTCATAACGTGCACTACTTTTGTTTATGTTACAAAAGTAGTAATAAACGAGCAAAAACATGAAACTTGTTTCAGAATTTATTTTACGAGGGCAGAGCACTTTCGAGGTTTACCTCAAAAGTAGGGATATTTATCTGAGTGGCCAACACACAAAAGCCTTCCCCGTGTGGAGAAGGCTTTGTGAATAGCTATGATGCTGTGGCTTTATGCTGTAGCGAGCTCTACTACCTTGTCGACAGCGCTGATGATGCCGTCGGGGTTCTTACCACCCGCAGTAGCGAAGTGGGCCTGTCCGCCGCCGCCGCCCTGGATGAGCTTGGCTGCCTCGCGCACGAGCTGTCCTGCATTGACGCCCTTGGCGGTGAGGTCCTCGCTGGCCGATACGGTGAGCAGGGGCTTGCCGCTGTCGACGCTACCGATGACTACGAGCAGGTTCTCGGGCATCTCGCCGCGGAGCTGGAACACGATGTTCTTTACTGCCTCGGCAGGCATGGGCACTACGGCCTTGATGACATTGACACCGTTTGCGCAGGTCATCTTCTCGATGAGCTCTGCCTTGAGCGATGCAGCCTTCTCCTTCATGAACTCCTCGATCTGACGCTTGAGGTCGTCGTGCTCGGCGATGAACTTGACAATGGTGGCCTTGAGGTCGGGGGCGTTGTGGAAGAGCTGGCGGATGTCGTTGAGCGAATCCTGCAACTTGTCCTGCATCTCCTCAACCTTGGCACCAGTGATGGCCTCGATACGGCGTACGCCTGCGGCGATGCTGCTCTCACTGATGATCTTGACCATACCTATCTTACCGGTAGCGCTCACGTGAGTACCGCCACAGAACTCGATAGAGTTGCCAAACTGGATGACACGTACGAGGTCGCCATACTTCTCGCCGAAGAGGGCGATAGCACCCAGCTCGCGGGCTTTCTCGATGGGGAGGTTGCGGTATTCGTTGAGCTCGACGTTGGCACGGATCTTGGCATTCACGAGGTGCTCTACCTGGCGCAGCTCCTCGTCGGTCACCTTCTGGAAGTGTGAGAAGTCGAAGCGCAGTGAGTCGGGGGTCACGAGTGAACCCTTCTGCTCGACGTGTGTGCCCAGCACCTCGCGCAATGCCTCATCGATGAGGTGGGTGCATGAGTGGTTGGCGGCACAGGCGGCACGCTTCTCTGTATCGACGCAAGCCATGAACTCGGCCTCGGGATGCTCGGGCAGACGGGTTGCGATATGTACAGAAAGTCCGTTCTCCTTCTTGGTATCAATGATGTCGATGGTCTCATATTCGCTTACGATGGCACCGGTGTCGCCCACCTGACCACCGCTCTCAGCGTAGAAGGGGGTCTTGTCGAGCACAAGCTGATAGAGCTCCTGCTTCTTCTGTGTCACCTTACGGTAGCGGAGGATGCGTGCATCGTGCTCGGTGAAGTCGTAGCCCACGAACTCGCTCTCGCCTTCGGTCAATACTACCCAGTCGCCCAGGTCTACGGCAGCGGCGTTGCGTGCACGGGCTTTCTGCTTGTCCATCTCGGCGGTGAACTCGGCCAAGGCTACGCTCATGCCGTTCTCGCGGAGGAT
>JAFOYZ010000144.1 GCA_017424485.1 Bacteroidaceae bacterium | reverse complement strand
TTTTATATGCCTCATCGGAAATCATCAATCATCAGTAATCAGTAAATAGATATGATGATACGAAACAGATGCATCTGAAGGCTACAAACTGAAGTCTACTGCTGTAGACACACTAAAGGAAACACTACCTACGAAACGAAAAGTATAATATAAAAAAGGTTATATATATATAAATCTCTACACAGTCTGCATCATCCATATAAACTTCTGATTACTGATGATTGATGACTTTCTACTCCTCAGTGTAGTAGTATCAACTCAAGCCCAAGGCAAATGCTGACGCTTTTGCGAGCGCCCGCCCGCAGATGTTCCAGCCCATTTTCTTGCACCTGCGAGCGTCCCCGAACGCACCTGCGATATTTCTTTATCTCACTAAAAGAAACCCTTACACAAAGTACGTGGCAGTCTTTTGCAGTAAGTCAAGACCCACCAGACGGATATCGTATCTTTGCAGTGTCAGTTGACAGACAACAGCCACATAACCCGAATCGCTCCTTGACTTATTGACACAATTTCAAAGAAAAAAAATCCGCGGCACCATCATACACCATACATCAAGGCCGTATGTCGAATTTGCCGATGAGCACGGCCTTACCACCAATGTTTGCTTCCACCTCGCAGGTGCCATGCTCGAGCATCACGTGAGGAAATGCAGCTGTGGTGCGCGCATAGGGAGCCAGCGCACCGATGGTGGTCGTACCTACAAGCTTGCCATTGATATTCAGGCTTATCTCAGCAGCAGTTGAAGATGAGAGGCCGAAGTTCTCTACCGAGATTTTCACGGCATGAGTCTCCTTGTCATACCACGGGCAACGGGCCGAGAGTATTGCGGGACGATAGTCTACATAGGGCAGACGGGCATAGCCAAACACCATGTCGCCCCGCTTGGTGCGACCGATAAGTTTGGGAGCCCATTCATCGGGGGTGATGCCGCTACCCTTGCCCCTGAAGGTAACGATGAGGTCTGAGCCCTCCACACGGGTACGCAGAGGTTTGCATCCACGACCGTAGTTGACCTCATCGTAGCTACCAAAGCGCAGCGACTCGATGTCGAGCTCAGCCATTGGGTCGAAGTCTTTCTCACCCCTAATGCGCACCTCTATGCGTTTGGTATCGTCCGTGATAGAAGTCTCACCCAGCACATCGAGCAATAAGCCTCTATTGAGTGGTATGGCGATATTCTTCGAGCTGTGGCGGTCGCCCGGGAGGTCTTCCCACTTGATGGTGTCGATGACAGCAAAGTTGGCCTGTACGGCACGCCCCTGCTCGTCTTGTCGTATCTTGAGTCGTTCATACTTGAACCAATGCTCCACCTCGCCATCCTCGTGACGTGCCACACCCGGCATATAGGCTTCGCCCTGCTCGGTGACCCAGTGCAGGCCATCCTTGGAGCGCTGGTAGAAGGCGATGCGCCCGAGCCAGTCGTTCACGATGAGATGATATTGCAGGCTGTCGCGCCACACCACGGGGTCCTCGAATCGGCCCTCTACGGCAGGGTACACCCGCTCGTGGGTGAGTTGGTTGTAGGGCGACAGGCCATCGCGGCTCACCCATACACCACCGCCACGGCATACCATGAGGTACGAGCCATCGGGGCGACGAGCGAAGGTGAGGTTCGACAATCCCTCGATGATGCGTCGGTCCCGAGCGTCAAACTGCAGTTTACCGTAGGTCCACACGTGGCTATCCTCGCTATCGGCAATGTAGTATCCGTCGATGACATACACCACCACACGTCCGTCGGCCAGGCGGAATGCCTCGGGATTGTGCCCCTTTCCCACGGAGTTCTCTACCTTGAAGGGGCCGTAGGGGTTGTCACACGTAGCATGATAGACCGTAGAATTGCTCCAGAACATATGTCCCTTGGGGGAGTTCTCAGGCCATCCACACACGTAGAGATGATACTTACCATCAGCAGTCTGCAGTATGTTGCCACCCCAGAAAGAGATGTCGGGCAACTCTATGCCATTGTCTACATAACGGCCCTGCACACTGTCGGCACCCCAGATCCCCTCACCCTTGACTCCTTGCGGCATAGGCAAGAAGCGGTCCATAAAGCGCGCTCCATTGACCAGTTGTGTCCACTCGGCAGGCCGTTCACGCTCGGTGACCTGAGCTACGACGGAGCCGTTTAGGGTAAATAGTGCCACAAGAGCGGCGAGAGCGGCCTTACGGCCACGCTGCATGCATGCATTAGGATGCTGCGATATTGTCTTATGCTTCATACTTCTTTTAATATTTGGGAACAAAGATACAAACAAACGAGCGAGAAATATCAAGCTTGCTTGAATATTTTTCAAAGCGAGTGCAGGTATCTTCTTGATTTATCATAAAGATACAAACAAACGAGCGAGAAATATCAAGCTTCTTGGACAAGCCAAGTGCTAAGGCAGGTCTTGAATATTTTTCAAAGCGAGTGCAGGGTATCTTCTTGATTCATCATAAAGATACAAACAAAAAATTGGCATGTAGAATATACATTTTTGAAGCTCGCTTACTTAAGTTCACCAAATGCAGACAACAACAGCAGGCTACAATGGCATAGATATAGGATAAAGCATTGTAAATTGATTGAGAATCCGTAACTTTACACGATGAAAGAACATATTTTATTTGCACTAAAGTTTAATAGCTAATGAAAGACCTATCGAACCGATTGCTCAAAATCATCTCTAACGTGGCATTGGCCACTATGACTATCCTTACACTCACACAGTGTGACGGCATGGGAGGGACAGCCATCAACGGCACCTCTGTAGAAATAACCATGCCCGACAGCACATGCCGTGTGCTGGACTTCTACAGCGACGACATCGTGCGCGTATTCCAAGACCCACAAGGGGGCGTGATGCGCGACCCTGTGGCTACACCACCCGCACAGATCCTTGTGCTCAACCCCCGCCGCGACGTAACCAAGCTCACCGTGAAGGAGAGCGCCACACGGGCGGTGATGACCACACCACGCATCAAAGTGGTGGTAGACAAGGTTACAGGCCTCATGACCGTGACCGACCGCAATAGCAAGCGTGTAGTATTTGAAGAGACCGCACCCGCCACCATCAAGGAGGGCGTAGCAGCGATGACCGTGAAAGCCGATGCCGAGGAGTACTTCTACGGCGGAGGCATGCAGAACGGACGCTTCTCTCACCGCGGCAAGGTGGTACAGATTGTCAACTCAAACAACTGGGTCGATGGTGGCGTGACCTCACCCAACCCCTATTATTGGTCTACAGGCGGCTATGCCGTGATGTGGCACACGTTCAAGAAGGGACAGTATGACTTCGACTCCGAGGCCGACGGCACTGTCAAGATGCAGCACGACGGCGACTATCTGGACCTCTTCATAATGGTCGACGAAGGGCCCGTAGCCTTGCTTAACGACTACTACCAGCTCACGGGCAACCCCGTATTGCTGCCTAAGTTCGGGTTCTACGAGGGTCACCTCAATGCCTACAACCGCGACTACTGGACCGAGACGGCCGAGGGCGGTGTACTCTTCGAAGACGGCAAGCGCTACAAGGAGAGCCAGAAGTTTAACGGCGGCATTAGGGAGACACTCAATGGCGAGAGAGTCGACGGCATGGTTGCAGCAGCCACATCGGCATCGGTAGCTGGTGGCGGTGAGGTGCGCATCCCAACCAACAGCAGCTACCAATTCTCGGCCCGCGCCGTGATAGACCGCTATGCTGCTCACGATATGCCCCTGGGATGGATACTGCCCAACGATGGATATGGTGCTGGCTACGGACAGACAGGTACACTCGAGGGTAACATCGAGAATCTACGCCAATTCGGCGAATACGCCCGCCAACACGGTGTAGAACTAGGACTATGGACACAGTCGAGCCTATACCCCAAGGAGGGCATAGAGGCGCTACTGCAACGCGATATCATCCGCGAGGTGCGCGATGCCGGTGTACGTATCCTCAAGACCGACGTGGCTTGGGTAGGCCCCGGATACTCGTTCGGACTCAATGGCGTGGCCGACGTAGCCAAGGTGATGCCCGAGTTTGGCAACAACGCACGCCCCTTCATCATTACCCTCGACGGATGGGCAGGTACACAACGCTATGCCGGTCTGTGGAGTGGCGACCAGACGGGAGGCAACTGGGAGTATATTCGTTTCCACATCCCCACATACCTAGGATCGGGACTCTCGGGCCAGCCCAACGTGTCATCTGACATGGATGGTATCTTCGGCGGCAACAACGTACCCGTCAACGTGCGCGACTATGAGTGGAAGACCTTCTCGCCCATGCTCCTCAACATGGACGGCTGGGGTGCCAACGAAAAGTATCCCCATGCCTTGGGCGAACCAGCCACATCGATCAACCGCTCGTACTTGAAGTGGAAGTCCGTACTCACCCCCTACACCTATAGTATTGCTCGCGAGGCCGTATTTGGCATGCCTATGGTGCGCGCCATGTTCCTCGACACCGAGAACGACTACACCTTGGGCAAGGCTACACAGTACCAATACATGTTCGGCCCCTGGTACCTCGTGGCTCCTATCTATCAGAACACCGCATCGGATGCTGAGGGCAACGACGTGCGTCACGGCATCTACCTCCCCGAGGGTATGTGGATCGACTACTTCAGCGGTGAGCACTACAAGGGCGGACGCATCATCAACAGCTACGATGCCCCCCTGTGGAAGCAACCACTCTTCGTAAAGGCTGGCGCCATCGTGCCCCTCACACGTCCGCACAACAATGTGAATGAAATAGACCCCACCATCCGCATCTACGACCTCTACCCCTATGGCAAGAGCAGCTTTACCGAATATGACGACGATGGTCGTACACAGGCTTACCTCATGGGTCAATACGTAGAGACCAAGGTAAACAGCCAGGTGAAGAGGGGTAAGGCCATCATCACCGTAGAACCCACTACCGGGTCGTTCGAAGGATTTGAGCCCAAGAAGCGTACCGAGATGCGTATCTACACCAATACTGCGCCCAAAGCCGTGAAGGCCACCCTCGGCGGTAAGAAGGTGAATCTCGTAGCCGCCACCTCAGAGGCCGAGTTTATCCTTAGCGACAATGCATATTACTATGAGGCTGAACCTGAGCTCAACCAATTCTCTACACGCGGTTCCGAAGCCGCTGAGGTGAGCATTAAGGGCGCCCCACGCCTAATGGTGAAGATTGCCGCTACCGACGTCACCGCCAATGCCCTTGAGGTGACCATAGAGGGTTACAAGTTCGAGGTGGCCGACCCCTTGGTAGCCAACACAGGCAAACTTGCCACACCCGCTATCACCTTCACCGAGGAGAACGTAGAACCCTATGCACTCACCCCCTCATGGGAGATGCAATCAGAGGCCGACTACTACGAGATCGAGTTTGACGGCATGCTCTACTCTACCATACGCGACGGCAAGCTCCGCATCGAAGACCTCAAGGCTGAGACCGAATACACCATACGTCTGCGTGCCGTAAATGCAGCAGGAGCCACCAAGTGGGCCGAGGCCAAGGTGCAGACCCTCTCTAATCCGCTCGAGTGGGCTATCCCCGGCATCAAAGCCGAGACCACCTGCAACAACCAACCAGGACAAGACGTAGCCAAATTCTTCGACTACGACGAGACCAGCATCTGGCACACCGACTGGGCGGGTGGCGCAGTACCCTTCACCATGGAGATAGACCTCGGCGGCATCAATGAACTCGACAAACTCGAATACCTACCCCGCGAAGATGGTGGTAATGGTACACTGCTACAAGGTACCATCACCTACAGCACCGACCGCAAGGCTTGGAGCCAACCCAGACCCTTCACATGGGCACCCGACGGAAGCGTAAAGACTATCATCTTCGAAGAGAAGGCTCCCGCACGCTACTTAAAGATGGATATCACCCAGGCTCGCGGCAACTTCGGTTCGGGGCGTGAGATGTATATCTTTAAAGTACCCGGCACGGA
>JAFOYZ010000143.1 GCA_017424485.1 Bacteroidaceae bacterium | reverse complement strand
GTTCGCAGCCCTAAAGACAATCTTGTAGGGTCTCCTGCTAAATCCCGCCGCGTGATTCTTTACATCCGTAAGGATGAAGGCATCTGGGTTTACAACTATAATATTCCTTTTTAGTATTAACATCTATACGGGTATAAAGAAAAAGAGGCTCGCCTTCACGGCGAACCTCTTCCGCTCTTCGTCTTGGACTTGAACCAAGGACCCTCTGATTAACAGTCAGATGCTCTAACCGACTGAGCTAACGAAGAATTGTTTGTTTAACCCTTAAATCTTTGCTCTTCGTCTTGGACTTGAACCAAGGACCCTCTGATTAACAGTCAGATGCTCTAACCAACTGAGCTAACGAAGAATGTCACTTTTCTTTTACTACTAAAGTGTAAGGTAGTTTTGCTTCGGTTGTGAGATTTTTTTTTATTTTTCTCTCAATTGCGGTGCAAAATTAGTAGGATATTTTGAAATATGCAATAACTTTGCAAAAAAAAATACGAAAAAGAGAAAATTATAGTGTAAAATGAAAAAAATAATAGGTATAGGCAATGCTTTGGTTGATATTTTGGCCAAGTTGCAAGATGATGAATTGTTAGGAGAGTTTGGACTTTCTAAGGGGGGTATGACGTTGATTGGCGACGTGGAGCAGTCGCGCATACAAGATCGTTTTGCAACTCTCGATGTGGAGCGTGCAACAGGAGGGTCGGCAGGCAACACCATGTTGGCTTTGGCAAATCTGTCCATTCAGCCAGGTTTTATAGGCACTGTGGGCGATGATCATATTGGCCGTTTCTTTGTAGAGACGTGTACCGAGAAGGGAATCACACCTTATCTTGCTACTTTGTCTGAGCAGTCGGGTATAGCATATACCTTCATTTCTCCCAATGGAGAACGCACTTTCGCTACTTATTTAGGTGCGGCTGCTATGATGGCTCCTGAAAACATTGATGCTACCATGTTTGAGGGTTATGATTATCTCTATGTGGAAGGCTATCTTGTGCAGAATCATGCGCTCATTCTTCGCGCAGTAGAACTGGCCAAGCTTAAGGGCCTCAAAATTTGTCTTGATTTGGCAAGTTATAATGTTGTAGAGGCTGATAAGGAGTTTTTTAAGCTTCTGTTGACCGAATATGTTGATATCGTGTTCGCTAATGAAGAAGAGGCTCGTGCTTTTACGGGACTCGCCCCAGAGAAGGCCCTTGAGCAGCTACATGAGCTGTGTGAGATTGCTGTTGTAAAGCTAGGCGCAGGAGGTTCTATGCTAATGCATAAGGGAGATAAGGTTTATGTAGAGGCTATGCCTGTGCAGGAGGTGCTTGATACCACTGCTGCGGGAGATTTTTATGCCGCTGGAGTGTTGTATGGCCTATTGCATGGATGCGGACTGCATCAATGTGCAGAAATGGGCTCGTTATTGGCTGGTTACGTCATTCAAACGTTGGGAACCAAACTCGATGCTGCTGTTTGGGAAGAGATTAGGCATAAAGTCTCTCGTGTGATTGATGCGCAATCTTGATGTGTTGCATGATTAAGGACAAGGATTATGAAAAGGAATCGTAGGTGTATTGTAGGCTTTTTACTGTTTTCTGTCGTTTGTCTTGTGTTGATGTCATTCAAAGAAGACCGGCGCAACTCTCTTATATCAAAAAATCTGGAAATCTTTCATGCGGTATTCCGTGAACTTGATATGATGTATGTGGATACTGTAGATGCTGATAAGGTTATAGAGAGTGCAATTCATGGTATGGTATCCAATCTTGACCCATATACTGTATTTTATCCTGAAGATGAGGACGAAGACTTGCGCATGATGATGACAGGCAAATATGCTGGTGTAGGGGCTGTTGTGCGTTATCATGCCAAGCATGATCGTGTTGTAGTGGTAGAACCTTATGAGGGAATGCCTGCTTTTGGCGCAGGCCTGCGTGCTGGTGATATATTGCTTGCAATAGATGGTGAGGACCTCAAAGGGTGGCCCGTTGATAAGGTAAGCGAAAAATTGCGTGGTGAATCGGGAACAACATTACTTGTGAAAGCCAAGCGCGAGGGCGTTGCAGATAGTATAATGGAGGTGAAGATAGCTCGTGCTAATATTGCTTTGCCATCGGTGCCCTACTATACGATGTTTGACGATAATGTTGGCTATATTATACTTAATAGCTTTACGGAGAATTGTGCGCGTGATGTTCGTCTTTCTTTTATTGATCTTAAGAATAGGGGGGCACAGAAACTCGTGCTTGACCTACGTGGTAATGGAGGAGGTTCACTGGCCGAAGCGGTAGATATTGTAAGCCTTTTTGTGCCAAAGGGGACACAGGTGGTTTCCACGAGAGGGAAATTGCCTCAGGTGGCCCAAACGTTCAAGACGCAGCGTGAGCCGCTTGATCTTACCATCCCAATCGTTGTGTTGGTAGATGGTCAGAGTGCGTCAGCGTCGGAGATTGTGGCAGGTGCCATTCAGGATCTTGACCGTGGTGTTGTGATGGGGTGGCGCACTTTTGGCAAGGGACTGGTGCAGACGGTGCGTGAACTGCCTTATAATAGTACCCTCAAAATCACGACATCTAAATATTATACACCATCAGGCCGTTGTGTCCAAAAGATTGATTACTCTAAAGCGATGCGTCCGAAAGGCGAAGAAGATAAGCCAAAAACGGCCTCTGAGGACTTTTATACTCTATCAGGACGTCCTGTAAAGGCAGCGGGAGGTATCACGCCGGATGTAGAACTGAAAGAAATGTCTGTGCCTAACTTGCTGCACTATCTGGCGAATAGCGATGTCTTGTTTGATTTTGCCACAGATTATGCTCATTCTCACCCGACGATTGCGCCTATCGAAGAGTTTGTCGTAGATGATAGTTTGTATGCGGCATTCAAGGAAGCTGTGAAAGTATCTGATTTCAAGTATGACCGTCAGAGTGAGAAAGCGCTTGCCGCGCTTAAGGAGGTTGCTGCATTTGAGGGATATCTAGACAATGCTTCCGAAACGTTTGCGCTCTTGGAAAAGCAGCTGAGCCACGATTTAGATCGTGATTTTGACTATTTCGATCAAAGAATCCGTGAGTTGTTAGCCGATGAGCTGGTGTCGCGCTACTATTATCAGCGTGGTGCAATTATCCAGGCTATTAAGAGCGACTCTACCGTGTTTCGCGCTCGAGACTTGCTCGCCGATAGTGTAGCCTACCGCGCTATGCTCGTTCCATCTGCTGAGTAATGCTCTGGGGCTAGTTGTATGCCCTCGCTGCCTTGTGTGAAGATAAAGTGACTTCCCTCTAGTGGAATTTCTACAATCTTCATCTTGTCAGTGGTATGGTCTACGAATATGACAGCATCTTCCTTGCCTGCTTTGTCGGCTACAAGAATGGTATCCTTCTCTGTTCTGCCCGAATAGAGGAGGATGTCGTTTAAGTATACGTCGCATCCGGCGGGATAGAAGCCTTGTTTTAAGTGGAAGTGGTGTTGGGCCTTTCCCTTCTGAGCTTGTGCTTGCAGCTCTTCTTGTGTAAAATTTAAGTCGTAGGCAAGCGCGGTGAAAAGTATGACTATGCCTATGACTAGAATACCCAGTACAAGCGTGCCGAGCATGAAGGTGCGATTTGATTGTTGGGCTTTTCTCATGATGATTACTGCTTTTGTTCTGCAAAAATATAAAATACTAGGCAAATATTTGGCCATGACAAAAGAAAATAGTACTTTTGCATCGATTAAGATGATATGTGAGGGGCTCCTTCGGGGGTCTTTTTTATTTATACATACATTATTTATTTGATTACACGCATGATTGCAAAGCAAAAAGTTACTGAGATCGTAAATGAGTGGTTGGCCGATAAGGAGTATTTCTTGGTCGACGTGTCTGTGAGTGCCGATAACTGCATTTCGGTGGAGATTGACCATGCAGAAGGAGTGTGGATTGAAGATTGTGTGCAGCTGAGCCGACATATCGAGGCTAATCTCAATCGTGATGAAGAGGATTACGAACTCGAAGTAGGATCGGCTGGTATCGGTCAGCCCTTCAAGGTATTGCAGCAGTATGTTAATCACATCGGTAAGGAGGTTGAGGTGCTTGCAAAGGATGGCAAGAAGTATCGCGGTGTCCTTACCGCCGCCAATGAGGCTGGCTTTACCGTAACCATGCAGGTGAAGGAGAAACCCGAGGGCGCCAAGCGCCCTGTGCTTGTGGATAAGGATTGCACATGGAGCTACGACGATGTGAAATATGCAAAATACTTGATAAAGTTCTAAAAACTGACAAACTGACAACTAATAAACTAAAAATAATATGGCAAAGAAGAATGAAAATGTAATCAACTTGGTTGATACATTCCAAGAGTTCAAGGAACTCAAGAGCATTGACCGCACTACGATGATCAATGTGTTGGAAGAGAGTTTTCGTAGTGTGATTGCGAAGACCTTCGGTTCTGACAAGAACTACGACGTTATTGTTAATCCTGATAAGGGCGATTTTGAGATTCGTCGCAATCGTGTGGTGGTGGATGATGCTGATTTCGCAGATCCCAACTCAGAGATTGCATTGAGTGATGCTCTGAAGATTGACGAAGACTACGAGGTTGGCGAAGAGGTTACCGAGGAGGTTTCGTTCGTGTCGTTTGGTCGTCGTGCTATCCTTACTCTGCGTCAGACATTGGCTTCCAAGATTCTTGAGCTAGAGAAGGACAGCCTTTATCATAAATACAAAGACATGGAGGGCACTATTATTGCGGCCGAAGTCTATCAGATCTGGAAGAAGGAAATCTTGCTTCTTGATGATGAGGGTAACGAATTGTTGCTTCCCAAGAGCGAGCAGATACCTAGCGACTTCTACCGTAAGGGTGATACCGTGCGTGCTATCGTTCTTCGAGTTGACAACTTCAATAATAATCCCAAGATTATTCTGAGCCGTACATCACCGCTCTTCTTGCAACGTTTGTTCGAGCAGGAGGTGCCCGAGATTAACGATGGTCTTATCACCCTCAAGCGTATCGCTCGCATCCCCGGTGAGCGTGCCAAGATTGCCGTTGAGTCATACGACGACCGTATCGATCCCGTAGGCGCTTGCGTAGGTGTCAAAGGTTCACGTATCCACGGCATCGTTCGTGAGTTGCGCAACGAGAATATCGACGTTATCAACTACACAGCCAACATCGAACTCTTCATCAAGCGTGCTCTCAGCCCCGCCAATGTGTCATCTCTCATCCTCAACGAAGAGGAGCGTAAGGTAGAGGTATATCTTCAGCCCGATCAGGTATCACTTGCTATCGGTAAGGGTGGTATGAATATTAAACTCGCTTCTATGCTTACAGAATATACTATTGATGTATTCCGTGAACTTGATGACGATATCGAGGAGGAGGATATCTACCTCGAGGAGTTCAAGGACGAGATTGACGAGTGGGTTATTGATGCCATCCGTGCTCTTGGTATCGATACTGCTAAGGGTGTGCTTAACGCTCCCCGTGAGATGCTCATCAATAAGGCCGACCTTGAGGAGGACACTGTAGATGAGGTACTCGCTATCTTGCGTGCCGAGTTTGAGAATGAAGATTAAGTTGTATAATTCTGAATTCTGAATTCTCAATTATGAATTGATATTCCTGCAGGGATTGTGCATAGCGCTTTTGACATTGAATTCATAATTCATAATTCAGAATTAAAAAACATTTTTTTTGAATGCCAAGATTAAGTAAAGTAACGAAAGAACTGAATGTAGGATTGCAGACATGTGTCGATTTCCTGCAGAAGAAGGGACATACAGTCGAGAACTCGCTGAACGCAAAAATCAATGACGAGCAGTATGAACTGCTGGTTCTACAGTTTAGCCAGGACAAAGACGTGCGTCTGAAGGCCGAGCAGGCCCAGCGCGAGCGTATCAGCAGTAAGATGGAGGCCAAGGCTGCCGCTGCTGTTGATGAACCAAAGAAAGATGAACCCAAGAATGACGCTCCTTTCGTGGAGGAGAAGCCTGCGGTGTCTTTTAAGGTAGTAGGCAAGATTGACCTGGATGCTCCTAAGACCGAACCCAAAGCAGAACCTAAGGTCGAGGAGAACCTCGTAGAGCCCGTTGTGGAGGAGGCTCCTGCTCTTGTGGCAGAGGCTCCTGTTGCAGTAGAGGAACCCAAGGTGGAGGTTGTAGAAGAGAAACCTGTAGAACCCGTTGTTGAGGAGGTCCCTGCTGCTGTAGTAGAAGAGCCTCAAGTTGTTATACCTGAGACCGAAGAGCCCGTAGCCACACAGCAGGCCGAGCCCGAGGTGTTTGCCGTAAAGCGTCCCGAGTTTGTGTCCAAGATCAATGTGATTGGTAAGGTAGATCTCTCGGCCATTAACCAATCTACCCGTCCTAAGAAGAAATCTAAGGAGGAGAAGAAGAAGGAGCGTGAGGAGCAAGCCGCTCAGCGCAGACAACAGGTGGCTGCCAAGAAGTCAGAAGGCCAAGGCGTAGCAGCTGGAGATGGTAAGAAGAAGAAGCGTGCACGTATACAGAACGAGCGTGTCGACATCAATAAAGCCGGTCAGCAGGTTACCAACGAGAACCGCGGCGGCAATGGCGGTGGTAACCAGGGCGGTAAGAATCAAGGCGGAAAGGGTAACGATCCCCATCGCGCTAAGTTCGACCGCGATAAAGAGCGTGCAAAGCGCATTCTCGACAAGGCCGAGATGAGCGAAGAGGAGATCCAGAAGCAAGTGAAGGATACTCTGGCTCGCCTCACCAATAAGCCCAAGTCTACTGGCGCTAAGCACCGTAAGGAGAAGCGTAACCAGGCTGCCGACCGTCTGCAGCAGCAGATGGCACAGGAGCATGCCGAGAGCAAGGTGCTCAAGCTCACCGAGTTCGTTACTGCCAATGAGCTCGCCAACATGATGAACGTGGGCGTAACTCAGGTTATC
>JAFOYZ010000142.1 GCA_017424485.1 Bacteroidaceae bacterium | reverse complement strand
GTCGGCCATGGCATCGCACAGGGGTAGGGTGGTGAAGGTGTAGCATCGCTTGGCGGCTTGGCAGCAGAAGTACCTGAGCATGTCATCGTCGGTGCGGATGATGGTGGTGGTGAAGGCAAAGAACAGCACCTCGCTCGCCTCGGTGACGGTAAAGGTGTAGCTGCTACCCTTAGGGATGAAGGTCATGGTGCCCGCAACGATGGACTTGTAGCTGTATAGCTTGCAGCTCAGCGTAATAGCGCCACGGCGCACCAATAGGATATAGTAGTACCGCGTATATGGATTGGTATACTCCTCTCCGGAAGCGAAGGTGGCCGTGGCGAATCCTGTGACGCTTCCGTCGGTTTTGGTTACTAACTGTATTGACTTTTTCCTTGGTAGGATATGTATGATTGGTGGTTTCATGTGGTGTGTGCTATGTTCGTGGGGTGATGCAGATAATAATCTTTATATGAACATGTTATGTTTTTGTTATCCGTAAAATGGATAATAGTATCCGTAAAATGGAAATAAAAAAACAAGACAAAAGTAGTACTTTTCCGATGAAGAATGCCTACTTTTACAAAATATTTTAACTAAACTGCCTGAATTGGCTATGAAATGTAAATAATATTAACCTATTAATAACTAAAAACCAAAAGTATGAATACTAAAGTACAAGACAACGTCCCGAGGCGTGCATCACTGCCTCCCGGACAAGCGAACGCAAGAGCCGCAGGCCGCAGCATGCTGGCCATGGCTATGTTGCTGTTGCTTATGTGGTGTGTGCCGCAGAGGGCGATGGCAGATGATTTCAATGCAGGTTGGGTTAGTGTTGATTTCTCCAACCTACAGACCAAAGGATATGTGTCCGTTAAAGTTCCTTTGCGAGACAATAATAAGACAGATGAATGGGCAAAAAGTTCATATATATATATAAATGGGGAAAAAGATGATCATCGAGCTGTCGAGTTCTATAATAGTACAGAGCAAAAAGAATCAACTGATAAGGAAGGTACGTTTATAAGAAAAAATTGCGCATATATTGAGATTGTAAACGAAAAAGGTGAGGTTAAAGGAACTTCAGGTACCATTACAGATTTCTTCTCAAAGTCAGGAACTACAACTACGGGTGAGGTCAGGATATATCCCACGGTTGCACAATTGAAGACTGGAAATATCTCGATAAAAGTCTGGCTTCGTTGGGTAAGTAGAGGTACAGCTGGAGATGGTGATGTATGGACCGAACAGAAATCACAGTCCTACACCCTCCCCACTGCGCCCTCAATGAATTGGAACTACTCATCCAATCCAGGTTACCAAGTGGTCAATTTCAGTGGAAGCGAGGGAGATAAGTATACCATTACCGGGAAGTCCGAAACGGAGATTAAATCGGGAGGTACTGTCAGTGTAGACTATGCAGTGCAGAATACAGCCAGAACTGTTTCGATGACCTATTATAAAAAAATCTCAGACTGGCAATTTATCGATGTGGAGGCAACCGATATCACCATCCCCGCCTATCAGCATCCGACCGACTTCAAGGTTACACAGCAGGCCGACGGTGACGTGAAGGTCACTTGGAGCATCGCCTCGTATAGTGGCAGCGTGGTGACAGGCGGCGACTTTGAGGTGCAGCGAAGCAAGGATGAGAAGTTTGCCACCGTAGAGACCGTAGGAACATTGGCCTTTGAGGGTGCCAAGAGCTATACCCTTACCGATGATGTGTCGGAGAAGAACCTCAATGGTACCTACTACTACCGCCTGCGTCGTACCAATGCCGCGGCATGGAACTGGGGCTATGTGAAGAGCACCAGCATTGACCTTTCGATGAAGCACAAGAAGATTGCTACCGCCCGAGGCGAAAATACGGAGGATGGTCAGGTGAAGCTCACATGGACCTACGATGGCGGCAACATCTGGAGCGACAACTCCAACGTGATGGTCAAGCGTACCAATACCACCACGGGAGTCTCCACCACCTATGCCATTGCCGACGATTTGAATATCACCTCCTATACGGAGACCTTGCCCACTACCTGCGATGTGTATATCTACAATATCTATGTGCAGCCGGGCAACTCGGTATATGCTACCCAAGCTGAAATGCAGGTGGTGAGCGACGGTAACCTCTACTCTACATCGATAGGCTATGTGGCTACGGCCATTGCATCGAAGGGCTACTACAGCGACCGCGTATCGCTGGAGTGGGAGATTGAGGGTGGTTCGGTAGACCAGTTCTCGATCCGTGCCCGTGAGTATGGCAGCAACGGCGATTGGAAGCAGATAGAGCAGATATATGCCAATGTGGCATCGACCAGCTACCAGTATAGCGACACCAAGGCGGTGCCGGGTGTCATCTACGAGTACCAGATTGTAGCTATCAAGCACTGTGGCGGTGACAACGACCAGATTCCCTATGAGGGCGAGATTATCGGTTTCCGTACGCCTACGGGCGACATCTACGGCCGCGTGACCTTCGAGAACGGTCAGGCCGTAGCCGATGTGGAGGTGCGTGCCGAGATTGCCGAGGGTGAGGGTATCACCGGCAAGGCCTACGTGGCCGACGGCAACGACCAGCTCAAGATAGACAACGCCCGCCTGCTGCAGGATGCTACTGCAACAGCTACATTGGAGGCATGGATACGTCCTGAGGCTGCGGGTACTATCATCAAGAAGGCTGGCATGTATGAACTCCTCTACAAGGGTGGTAAGATTGCCTTCAAGGTGGGCAGCCAGGAGGTGACCAGCGCCTCTTCGTTGTCAATCTATACCCAAGATGCACCCTTTGTGCATGTGGCAGCTGTGGCCGACCAAGACTACATCAACATTTACATCAATGGGGTACAGGAGGCTCGCACGCAGCGCACCGCTACCGTGACAGGTAATACCAATCAGGTGGTGATGGCCGCCGATGGCTATAAGGGCGCCATCGATGAGGTGCGCATCTGGAATGTGGCACGCACGGCCGCCGACATCGAGCGCGACTATGGCCGCTACCTCGTAGGTAACGAGACCGGACTGATGGCCTACTACACCTTCGACTATGCTGTCGCAAGCAGCTTCTTTGATATCTCTTACAATGGCATCAACTACAACCAGAACCATGGTGTGGTGAGCGGCGCTACACTGAGCAGCACCGACATACCTACCCTGAGTCAGCTGGGGCACAAGGGCTATACAGGTGCCGATGGTGCGTACAGCATACGTGCGCTGCCCTATAGAGGTAACGGTACCAGCTACATGATTATCCCCCGACTGGGTATACACCAGTTTGAGTCGGAGAAGGAGCTGCGCCTGCTCAATGCACAGGCACAGAGCCACACGGTGAACTTCACCGACAAGTCGTCGTTCAAGGTGACTGGTAAGGTGATGTACAAGGGCGGTAGCATCCCCGTAGAGGGCGTAAGCTTCTATATTGATGGAACACCTGCCATGGGCAGCAAGAATGAGTTACTGAAGACCGATGCCAAGGGTATGTTTGAGATCAGCGTGCCCGTGGGTCAGCACGAGGTGAAGGCGGTAATGCAAAACCACGAGTTTGAACTCGGAGGCCGCATCACCAACAGCGACGGCACCGACCGTAACTACCAGGACGAGGTGAGCGGTATTGAGCTCTACGATATCACTACCGTGCGCTACGGTGGCCGCGTGGCCGGTGGTGCCGTGCAGGAGGAGTTCCCCTTAGGTCACTCACTCTCGACCAACAACCTTGCCGATGGTGTGACCGTGACACTTACCTATCAGAACGAGTCATACATGATGACGACAGCTGCTCCCGACCAACCCTTGGTAGAGGGCACTGTGGAGAAGAGCGTTACACACTTTAACGACAAACACAAAACGACTTCTATATATAAAGGTAACACCGTTACCATCTATCCCGATGCCGAGACCGGTGAGTTTGAGGCCGACGTGCTCCCCATCAACTATAAGGTGACCGTCAATGTGCCTGGTCATGATAATATGCCTGGCAACGGCGAGGAGCTGAGCCTGAGCAACAGCTTCGCCAAGGAGGATGTAGTGTATGACTACACCGACGAGCAAGGCGTGGCACATAGCGATACCACACGCTACAACAAGAAGCAACTCTTCATCAAGCGCTACACACCCACCATCGATGTGCAGCAACTCGAGGGTCCCAGTGGTCGTGCCATGGGCTACTTCGGTAAAAAGCAGAAGGAGATAGCACGCCTCGACAACAGCCTGAACGAGACGGTGACCTTCGTCGACGACAAGGGAGGCTACGCTCTGGGTATGCCTGTATTTGAGCAGGGTAATACCATAACCATGGGCATCAATGTATATGAGGAGTATATTTACAAAGATGAAGAGGGTAAGGCCAAGGCTGGTATGGTATCTGACAAGGTGCCCACTACCGATGCTACGCTCTCATTCGCAGCCAGCGACCTGCCGTATGGCAAGCAAGAGGACATAAAGGTGAACGAGATGGGCTATGCTGAATATACCTTCAAGGTGGATCAACCTGAGTTTACCGCAGCACAACGTACCCTCGACATCACGATGAGCTATGGTGAGGACGGTACTTCGGTGAATTGGCGCGATGGTGGCCTTGATGTCATCGTATTGGGTGCCAAGAACAAAGGTACAGGCTTTGTGACAGCAGGTCCCGACAAGGTACTCTTCGTGTTGCGCGACCCCCCCGGAAGCAACAGTTATGCTTATCTGGAGAAGGGTGCAACCTTCACTTCGACAGAAACCTATAATGGCATTGTTTTCAATGAAGGTCAGGTGACCTCTGGAGGATATTTTGGTACAAAAACACAACTATTTACTGGTGCATCAGTTGAAACAATCAATGTTATCAACAATGTTCACGGAGGAGTCGTGCATTCAGAAGAGATAGGCGGAACAGATAGTTGGACTGAAACTGTTACTACTACTACTCGATTCCAAACCAGTGCCGATCCCCTCTATGTAGGTGCCAATGGTGACCTCTATGTGGGGTATTCTACCAACATTACAGTGGGACAATGCGACAATTTGACTGTGGTAAGTAAGGACATATATAATGAATCGCCTGGCGAATATGAGGTATATGAAGATATCACTCCCATAGCCACATCGGATGTTCTGCTAGTTAAGACCAATGGTATCAACCTATCGCAAAGTTTTAATACATTGTTCGCTTATCCGCAGATACATATCGAGCAGGTGCTGATCCCTGAGCTCACGACACTCAGAAACAAGTTGCTGTATCAGCAGACCGACAATCTCGACTTCCAGGCAATGGCCAATAGAGATGGTAAGCCTGTGTATGTGTCAAAACTCACTCCAGATGACCCTGACTATGGCATGAATAATAGTGATGAGGAACTTTTTGATGGAGATAGCTACAAAATATATTTCCCCGAGAATGTAGCGGCCAATGAACAGAGAGATACTATTCTCATTCTTAACCAGTGGATTGACACTTGGAGGAAACGTCTGAAGGAGAATGAGGAGCATAAGGCTAAAGCTTCTACTTTGGTGCAGAACTACTCGTTCCAAGCTGGTACCGATATTGAATATTCGGAGAGTTTCACACACACGACAGTTGAGACCACAAACTTTAAGCTCGGTTTAGGTGTTAAGGTTATAGCAGAATGGGGCGCAACAATTAACTCGACTGGTGTTGTATTTAACCTAGAGGAAACTATCAAGACCGAACATGGCGGTGAATTTACCAACGAAGAAGAGGCTAACAACTGTAAAGGTTTCGTGCTTGCCGAATCGGGAGATGACGACTACCTGTCGGTGGATGTACTGCGTGAAAGTGGATATATAGAGGGCGACCAGTATGTTAAGTACGATGACATCAATAGTAAAGACCAGACCTTCTCTACCTTCGTCTTCAAGACCAAGGGCGGTGCTACCTCATGTCCCTATGAGGATGCTGATGTGTCAAAGTACTACGAGCCCGGACAGCATGTGCTGAGCGAGGCTACTATCCAGTTGGAGGTGCCCGAGATCTCGGTAGAGAAGTCATTCATCGAGAATGTACCTTCGGGACAGCCTGCATACTTTACTCTCTACCTGCGCAATAACTCAGAGGCTCAAGAGGACTGCTGGTACGACCTCGTGATGGACGATGCATCGAACCCCAATGGTGCAAAGCTCATTATGGACGGTGCGCCCATAGGCAACGGACGTGCACTTCTCGTGCC
>JAFOYZ010000141.1 GCA_017424485.1 Bacteroidaceae bacterium | reverse complement strand
GTAGTCACGAAGCAGAACTTTTGCTTTGTTGATACGATACATACGTATCAGGTCAGAGGGCGTATTCCCAGTGAGTCCTTTTATCTTATTATATAGAGAGGTGCGACTTACGCGCAGTTTGTAGGCCAAGGTGTCTACCGTGAAGTCATTGTTGTCAAGATTCTGCTCTATAATTTCTTTCATCTCTGCCATCAGTCTGAGGTCTAATTCGGAAGCCGAATCAGAGATGTTTTCTTTAGATGCATCTAGTTTGGCCCATTGCTGACCTAACAGGAGTCGGTTCTCTACCAGATTGTTTATTGTAAGTTGTAGTATCTGTGTGTCGAATGGCTTGGTGACATAGGCGTCGGCCTTGACCGAAAGTCCGTTGATGATGCTCTGTTGGTCTGACAAGGCCGATACGAGTACGACGGCAATATGTGAAGTGTCAATGTTGCTCTTGATGGATACGCAGAGGTCGTCGCCTCGCATTTCGGGCATCATGACATCGGAGAGCACGATGAGTGGTTGTATGTATGGGAGCTTTGACAGGGCTTCTTTACCATTTGTTGCCGTATATACAGCAAAGTCTTTGTCGAAGAGGCGCTTCAGGTAGGTAAGCATCTCTGGATTGTCTTCTACGATGAGTAGGCGATGGCGCTGTTGTGTGTCGGCTGATTCAATTTCTTGCACTATGGGCGGGAGTGTGAGGTTGTCTGTGTCAGTGTTTTCTACAAACTCTGTGCTCTGTGGCTTGTAATGTGCTTTTCCTAATGGAAATGATACGTGGAAGTCGGCCCCTTTGTTGACTTGGCTCTTGACCTCTATATTTCCATGCATGTGCTTTATATAACGTCCGATTGAGAGCAGGCCGATTCCACTACCTGCGATCTGGGCGTTTATGGCATTGGCACCACGGAATAGATGGGTGAATAGTTTACTACGTTCCTTGCTACTGATTCCAATTCCCTGATCTATAACATGGAATCCCCATATCTGATTGTCTTTATATAGGCTGATGGTGATAGTGTCGCCTTTGGTGCTGTACTTGATGGCATTGGACAATAGGTTCTGGATGATGGAGTTGAACTTGCGTGTGTCAATCCAAATGTCGAACGTCTCTTCAGGGTACTCATAAGATATTGTCTGTTGCTTCACCTGAGCTAGGTGCGAAAGTTTGTCAATTTGCGACTGGATATATGCTATGGCTTCGTGACGTTCGATACGTATCATCCCCCTATCAATTCGTGATAACTCATATTGCATCACATTGTCGGTCATCTGTGTCAGTGTGTTGGCGTTGCGCAAGGCTAGGCTTACGGCTTCGCGCTCTTCGGTGCCCAATGTGTCGCTATGGCTGAGCTCTTCCAATGGGGCTTTGATTAGTGTGAGCGGTGTACGGATGTCGTGTGCAGTATTGATGAGGAAATTTATCTTTTCGTCTGATACATGCATTTGGTTTCTTGACCTCAAATACTTGATTACGAAGTAGGAAATGGTAAACAGTATGCCCAACTCTAGTAGCATGCCCCAAAATGAGAAGTAGAAGGGAGGTCTGAAGGTGATGAATAAGGAACGCTCATCAAGCACGTTGCCTGATTCGTTTGATATGGCACGTATGGTCAATTGGTGACGGCCCCAACTTTGTTCGCCTAGCGTAATGAATCGTTCATCGTCAAGTGTATGCCAGGCGCCTTCTTGATGGTTGTCAAACGCCCACATTATCTGACAATCTGATGGATATATATGGTTGATACACTTTATTTTGATGGCAGCTTTGCGTTGTGAGTTCGTTAATCGTAGATGTGATGTTTCGTCTAGTGCATCTGTTAACGGAGAACCTTCCTCGTCGGGGTATATGCGTGTGTTGCCTATGTAAAGGTCAGAAAGAATGATCTTCCCTTTATATATATGTGGTAGTGAGATACTGACAGGGATTTCAATGATTCCTTTGTCGCTACCGAACATCAATGTGTTGCGGTGGGTTACAATACCTGATTGGACATTGAAGCTTACACCTTGAAGTCCCTGATCGTTTGTCCATGTGGTAATGCGTCCCGTGTTTTTGTTGAAGCGTACTATGCCATCACTTGAACTAATGTATAGAGACTGGTTGTCGGCGCCAACAATGCTTTTCATGCAGTCGTTTGTGAGTGCACTGTTACTCTTATTGTATCGGGTGTAATAGTTGTCATTTTCGTTGAAGACAAGTAGTCCATGGTGCTGGGTGCCAATATATACCGTTCCGTCAGAGTCTTGGAAGATAGAGTTCACTCTGAATCGCTCTAGAGGTAGTTCTATACGTCGCTTCATGCGCGTACTTTTCTCGAAGCTGAAGAGTCCTTCTTTGGTACCTATCCAAAGGTGCTCATCATCTTTTTGTGTGATACAGTTAATTCCACCGAATATCTCGGTATAATTTACGTGTAATTCGCCATCGTAACTGATGTTAAATAACTGGTTCTCTCCACCTGCCCATACGCTACCATCGCTTTGGTCAAGGTGCATCGTCTGTATGTATTTTTCGGGGATGATGAGATTTGGTTTTACAAAATCAACCTTTTGTGTGTTTTTGTCGATTACATATATGCCAGCTGCATACCCACCAAGAAGGATAGTGCCAGGTCTGACCTCACACATAGTCAGGAAGTCGTGGTTGGGGTTAGGGGAGGGGTCTTGCATGGATAGCATAGTATGCCATTTCTTTCGTTGCGTGTCATACATGCTCACTCCATTGTCAGTTGCATACCAGATGTCTAGATTGCTGTCTTCAAGTATGTAGTTGATCCCATTGTTGGTAAGTGTATTCGTGTCGAGATTGGAACGACGGATCCAATTCAGTGCAGGGTAATGATCATTGCGCACAGTAAGTCCTTTGGGGAACGAACACATCCATAGCTGGCCCTCTTGATCAATGAATATATCGGCTACATTGTCCGTATTCATGCGGTAGTCTGTGTTGTAGTCTGCGCTGAGGTACGAGTGCGGAATGCAATCTGCTACAGACATGCGGTATACACAGGCTGCATTGGTCGAAAACAATACTTCATCATGCTCGCCATAAGGGATAATCTTTGTTACTCGCACATCGGGAAGCATGCTCTTGTCGTGTATTATCTCATGTGTCTGTTCGCGAAATGCTATTATACCTGCATCTTCTGTTCCGATGAGTAGTGTTTTATGTGTAGGGACGTAATGAAATGTGTTGACATTGATATTGCTTCCTTGCATGCATTCTATGGGGCTTATATCTATAGCATTCTCTTTTATCATGCCCTTGTATATGCCTCCTTTTGTGCCGATATACAGATTGGTCGCATCTATAGGTGCTACGGCAGTGAATGTCATATTCTGATCTTCGTTGCTGAGAGACATCTCACATCCGGTATTGCTGTGTATGTTATATCGGAACGCTTGCTCCCCTACAAACATCCATATATTGCCATTTGCGTCGATGGGTGATACGGCGCAGCGCATAATGTCTGATCGACGATATTGTATCTTGGGCTCATAGGCTAACTCGAAACTGTTGCTTCGCTGTGTATAGTAGAGTAGTTTGCCGCTGCCTGTGGCAAGCCATAGATTGTCTTTCTGACCATCGTATATAAATCGGCACGAAGAGTACTCTGTAAACTTAATGTTGTTTATGGTAAGTGAGTAGCGCGATATCTCGGTGCCATCGTAGCGGTCAATGCCATTATCTGTTAGAAACCACATGAAACCACCGTTGGCTTGTTGGACTGCATATACGTTGCGTGAACTTAAACCATCTTCAAGTCCGATATACTTATATATTTGCCCTTGTATGGTAGAACAAAACCATAACATGACTAGCAATATAATTCCCCGTGAGTGTTTGATGTCGTTATTCATGATTGCTCTAATACTTTTTTTTTATTGTAGTATACATCTGTTGCTGATTGTGACAACGAATTATCTGATGACAAATTTATATAAAATCTTCAGATTAGTGCCTTTTGCTATCGTGTTTTTATGATTTTATTTTTGTTTGTCTACAATGGGAAACAATTAGCTCGGTTAATTGTTCTCTATAATTCCTATTTTCTTGAAAAAAATACGGCGGTCACTGACTGAGTAGTCGTGACCGCCGTAAATCGTATTAATCCAATGTGATTGTTTACTTCTGGTTCTCAACCCAGATGCGAGCATTTACGAATGCCTCGATCCAAGGTGTCACCTCATCGGCACGGCGCTCGAGCGGGTAGTTACCGCACTGCCAGGGGAAGATACAACGCTCCAAGTGGGGCATCATAGCTACGTGGCGGCCATCGGCGCTGGCGATACCGGCGATATTGTAGTCCGAACCGTTGGGGTTGGCGGGATAGCCGGCATAGTTGTACTTGGCTACGATGTGGTAGCGGCTCTCCTCGTAGGGGAGGACAAACTTACCTTCACCGTGTGCTACCCAGATACCGTGCTTGGTACCGCTGAGCGAACCGAAGAGTACGCTGTTGTTCTCGGGAACGTGTACGCCCACGAAGTTTGACTCGAACTTGTGCGAGTTGTTGTGGTGCATAGCGCCCTTCTCCTCGTGTTCGGGAGTGATGAGGCCGAGCTCCATCATGAGCTGACAACCGTTACAGATACCCAGTGAAAGGGTATCCTTACGAGCATAGAAGCGGTCGATGGTCTCCTTTGCCTTCGGGCTGAAGAGGATAGCACCTGCCCATCCCTTGGCAGAGCCGAGTACGTCAGAGTTAGAGAAGCCACCACAGAAGACGATGAAGTTGATATCGTCAAGTGTCTCACGGCCAGTCACGAGGTCGGTCATCGTTACGTCCTTCACGTCGAAGCCAGCGAGCCAGAGTGAGTAAGCCATCTCGCGCTCACCGTTGGTACCCTTCTCACGGATGATGGCGGCACGGATGCCTGTGGGCTTGCGACGGTCGGGGTTGAGACCGTACTGTGCGAGCTTGCCAGTGAATGTCTCCTTGAAGTCGAACACGAGGGGCTGGTTCTTATAGTTCTTGGCACGCTCGTCGGCACAGCCATGGAAGCTCTGCTTGCGGTCGAGCAAGTGAGAGGTGCTGTACCAAGCATCGCGCATAGCGTCGATGTCGAGGGTGTATTCCTTATTAATATAGAGTGTGCGCTCTGCGATGGGCTTACCGATAACGGCAAAGCCTACACCAGCCTCTTCGAGGATAGCCTCTACGCGAGCGGCATTGTCCTTAGCTACCTGAACAAGCACACCGGGGTTCTCAGCGAAGAGCACCTTCACGATATCCTTCTCCTCGAACACGCTGAGGTCGATCTGCATACCACCCTTGGTGTTGGCGAAGCACATCTCGAGCAATGCGGTAACCATACCACCGGCAGAGATGTCGTGACCAGCCATGAGGAGACCTTCGTTC
>JAFOYZ010000140.1 GCA_017424485.1 Bacteroidaceae bacterium | reverse complement strand
GCTGTCAGTTGACGAACTGGCCTCTATAGCCTGCATCACCAAGAACTATTTCATACAGCTCTTCACCCACACTTTGGGGATGTCGCCCGTACGCTACATCAACCGCAAGAAGATAGAGCGTGCCCAGCTCATGCTACTCACCGAGCAGGTGCCCGTGAAGGAGGTGGCCTACCGACTGGGCTTCAGCGACCACTCCTACTTCATCCGCCTCTTTCGCCAAACCGTGGGCATCACTCCGCAGGAGTACCGCAAACGCAACGGACGAGCATGAGTGCTACCATGCCGATGCCCGCCACGGGATATATAGGGCAATACTTGCTTTGTATACATATTCTCAGTATCTTTGCTGTCAGCGAAGATACTTTCGCTCGCTGTGAAAAATATTCAAGACCTGCCTTAGCACTTGGCTTGTCCAAGAAGCTTGATAGTTCTCGCTCACTTATTCGTATCTTTGCCATCAACTAATTTATTGACATTTATATAAAGCACTGTTATGAAACGTACATGCCTACTTGCCCTATGGGGTGCCGCAATCATGCTGTGTGGCAGCACGACTGCCCAGGAGCAGTATACCTCTCACTCATCCATGTATCTGGGCACCAGTAGCCAAGATGCCGTAAAGGTACCCTTCAGTAGCGTAGGAGCAGGTACTCCCACTCCTATTAAATGGGGTATGGACACAGCGTGGGACGATGAGGGCAATGTCTTGCGTGGCATCAACTTCATCGGTAAGGATAACCTTACGTATGGACGTATCTCGTTTCAAGTGATGGACACGCTGAATGCCGACGGCACCCTCTCGAAACGTCAGCTCAAGTTCCTCAACTCGCGCATTCAGCACATCAAGCTCAGCGAACCCGACGGCGTGATGCTCAACAGCGACCCCGTGGACATCAACGTGGAGGCATATACCCATCACCCCGAACGATGGTACAAGGTGATCAAGGCGACCACGAAGTATATCGAGGAGCATGGATTGGACGTGGTGTCGATAGGTCCCTTCAACGAGCCTGACATCACAGCCAGCAACCAGGGCTCCATGGCGGACTTCAAGGCCGTGTCCAAGCTGATATGCGAAGACCCCTTCTTCGAGGGCATACGCATCGTGGCGGGCAACACCTGCAACAACGATGGCGCCAAGGAGTGGTACGACTACATGAAGCCCTACGTGAGTGAGGGCAACACGCACCAGCTGGCTGGCGACTTCGACCACTACGCCGACTTCTACACGCACGTGAAGGCCGATGGAAACATCGCCACCAACGACGAGCTGCACAACGTGATGGAGGGCATCGTGGGCGCACAGTATGGCATGGAGAACGGTATCTGGTGGGGAACGGTGGGCCCCACACGAGGCGACTTCTGCGTTGCTACCAGCCCCGGTGGAGCTCGCTTGGGATATGGCGAGAACCGCCCCGCATGGTCGGGAGCAGCCGTATACAGAATGCCCGACGGAGGCATCAAGGCCTTTGCCGGCGTCAGCGAACGACAGGCATCGGCCTGCAGCTACGAGTATGTGAGCAGAGGCAAGGCGGTGTACTTTGACGGACACGGTCCGGCCTACACCTATCAGGTGAACCTGCCGGGAGGATACCGCTATGGCGACAAGTACCAGCAGAGCGCCGAGCAGACGGTGCAGATATGTCAGGGCGAGGATGTTCCCCTGTGTCCGCTCACCGAAGGCAGCTACATCATCATGAACAAGAAGAGCCAGAAGGTGCTGACGATACTCTCAGGAGGCACAAGCAACGGCGCTGCAGTAGTGCAGAGCACCAACAAGGGGGAGCCATACCAGCAATGGACACTCGAGGCACTGAGAGACAATGGCGGCGACCTCAGGGGATACTATGTGCATAGCCTGAGAAATGCCAACATGAATATGGAGACGGGAGGATTCCAGGTGAAGGTGGGCGGCACCGTGAGCGTGTGGCCCGTCACCAAGATGGAGAACCAGCGTTGGGACTTCGTATATGTCGGCGACGGCTATTACAAGATACGCAACTACCAATCGGGACTGTACCTCGAGGTCTACAACAAGAGCAACAGCGATAATATGAGCATCAGACTATGCGCCGAGGCGACCGAAGACCACCAGCTATGGAGATTCTTGCCTATTGATGCGGAATGCGAACAAGAGGCTCCCGCAGTGCCTACGGGACTCGAAGCCACACCACAGAGCCACTCCGTAGCGCTCGACTGGGATGCCAACACGCATGACAAAGACCTTAACGGATACATCGTGCTACGCGGCGAGATGGACGACAGCGGAGAGGTGCAGTATGACGTCATAGGACGCAACGTGCTGACCAACCACTTCATCGACAACGACTGCCGCGAGAACACGACCTATCACTATGCCATACAGTGTGCCGACTACTCGCAAAACCGCTCACCGAAGTGCGAGCCCGTGACGGCATCGGTATCGGGCACTTCGGCGCTGGTGGCGCGGTATGAGTTTGAACAGACGGCTGCCGACCTCACCGAGAACCGCCTCGATGGTGTGCTGGGCTGCAGCGAGGGCTTTGCCCCGGGCCGTTCGGGCCGCTACGCACTGCAACTCGACGGCACCGACAACTACCTGAGCATAGCTCCCGCGGCTGTGAACCTGCAGCAGGTGACCATCGCTGCATGGGTGTATAACCCCGGCACCATCGCCGCAGAGAGTCGCCTGCTCGACCTCTGGTCTGACGACACGCACTATGCCCACCTCGCACTGAACCACAACAAGAGCATCTGCCTCACCCTGAGAGAGGGAGACCACACATACACCCTCGATGCCGGTACCCTGGCCGAGGGCTGGCACCACGTGGCGCTCACCATGGACGATGAAGCAATAGCCCTTTATGTAGATGCCGAGGAGAGAGGACGCGACACCAGCATACCCGTGCGACTCACCCACATACGTCCCGTATGCAACTACGTCGGCCGTGCACACACAAAAGAGGTGCCCCTGATGAATGGTGCCATCGATGACCTGCGCATATACAATCATGCGCTCACCCGCACCGACATAGCCCAGCTGATGAGCGAGGCCGGCAGCGTGCCCGAGAGCGAGAGCAGCTGGCCCATGCCCGTAGCACCCGGCAAGGCGCTGGGAAGCATCACCAGCACAGAGGCCATATACCTGTACAATGTGAATGCTGACGCATTCGTTACCTATGGCATGGACTGGAACACCCAAGCCGTGGCACAGCGTCTGGCCAAAGGCGACTGCAGTGTCGACGGACGCTTCAGGGTGAAGGTGACAAAGGTTGGCAGCAGCAAGGTACGCATCTCGATGTACGACAAGTCGAACGTATACATAGGTTGCCTGGCCGATGCAAACAACGTGTGGACCGATCGCTCGGCTACAGAGGGCACATTCACCTACCAGGAGATATCAACGCCCGAAGGCACACAATACCAACTGATATCAGAAAGCCAGAAGGCACCGCTCGACGTGTCGTACGCATATGGCGGTCCGCTCACCACACGCCACGGACGCGGATTCACGCAATGGGCCTTCGTGAGCACCAAGGACATATCTACCACCAAAGCCTATGCCAAGTACAAGGAACGGAAGAGACTATATGCCATACGTCAAGCCATAGCAGCAGCTCAGCAAGAGGACTACTACGCCAGCGACATAGAGCAGGCAAGCAAGGTATACCTCGACCCGCAGGCTACGGTGGACGAACTGCGCAATGCCGCACGGCAGCTCTTCATCGCTGCTGCCTCATGCATGCACGATATGGATGCCACCATGCTGTTTGTCAATGCCGACATGCTGGGCAACAACACCACAGCCGACTGGACCGAGGCCACCACGACCATTAGGGATGGCGACATACTGATGAATCACAAGTCCTTCACACTGACACAGACGCAAACCGACCTGCCCACCGGTATCTACGACGTGGTGTTCCACGGATTCTACCGCAACGACGGCAGCGATGCAGCACCCTACGTGACGGCCACGGCAGCCAACACCGTGAAGGGCAACATGGTGACACGCACCAGCGTAGTGGACAATGAGGTGATGATGGTGACTGCCGAGAACACCTCCGGTGCAGCACAGACGCTCACCAGCGACAAGGCGCAGACCCTCCTGAAGGGTATCGTAGTAGACAGCCACACGATGACACTCACGGTAACGGTGAAGAGCAGTACGCAGTGGGTCAACTTCCAGGGATTTACCCTTGTATATCGCCAGCCACTGGTCACCGTTGAGGTGCCCCAATCGGGATTCACCACCTTCTACTACAGCGACCAGAGCTTCCTCCTACCCGAAGGCATGGAGGCCTACACCATCAGGCAGACGACGAAAGGATTGCAACAGGGACAGCATATCAGCAAAGCAGGTACTGTGCTCACAGCAGGACAGGCCGTAGTGTTGAAGGCCAATCCCGGAGTATACGAGATGGTGCCCACCACGAAGACAAGAGCGGCCGACACCCGTAACCGCTTGAGAGGATCAGATGTGGCAGAACTCACACGCGGAGGCGAGTGCTACTATAGACTCTCCGAAACGGATAACGGACAACTATGCTGGAGGTGGGAAGAGGTAGATGGTGGCGCCTTTGTGAACTCCGCACACAAAGCCTATCTCGCATCAAGCAAGACGGAGGTGCCCGATGAGGTGCTCCTGGGGGATATCATCACTACTATATGCCCTATGGCTGCAGACGATGATAAGTCCACTGAAGCAATATACAACCTTGCCGGACAGCGGGTAGACGAATCACACCCCTCTATCGTCATCCAAAATGGCAAGAAGGTGTGGCGACGATGAGATGATGTGTGGTGAATTTAGGCTGCGGCTCGGAAAAACTCAACCGACGCCACGCTGCTCGACGAAGCATTGCACAACTACTTTGCCATCGAGAAGAAGGAGGGCATCAACATGAAGCACTTTGCCAGCCTCAGCGGCTATGGCATCACCCGGGTACGCAAGCTGATGAAGGAGTATGTGGCGCACGGCGAGATGGAGCGCGTGCCTCGTGTCAACGGCTGCTTCCGCTCTACGAAGGGGAACTTCGGAGGTAGGAGTTATACCCCATAAACAAAAAAAACAGTAGCAAAACAAAGATTTGCGCAAGTTGATACATTACGCACTAATTTACAGAATAGTTACAAGTGCAACTTTTGCGTAAACTTTTGCGTAAATGTTGCGCAACTTTAGTGTCACTTTTGCGATTTGCCGAAAAACGACTATCTTTGCTATCCGAAACTGCGTTGCGCTCACAAAGGTATCTATGAATAGACTCCTCATCATACTCTCCACCGTGCTGGCACTGCTCTCCTCTTGCTCGGGGAAGCGGCAGGGCGAGGCTGTGCAGTCAAGTGAGGGGTTTGACATTACGGGGGTGTGGAAACTTATTGACAAGCACTATCCCGAAGGGTACTCCTATGCCTTTTCTTTGGAAAGTTGGGCAGAGGCTATGATGTTTGACTCTGACGGTACTTTCTTTCATTTTAACATACACGAAATAGGCGGTGAGGTTTTTGTAACGCCGTACACTGAAGGCCGCTATTCTCTTACTCCCACGACAATCTATATAGCGAATCACCGCGCACTGCCTTTCCGCGTAATCAACGACACCACGATGACCACCGTATGGAACTACTGTACCGAGACTTGGCGAAAGGTTACCGATATGACGGAGGCGCGTAAGGAGGAGATTCGCAATATCATCCATAATGCCCGCCGAACCGAGGAGGGGTATGTCGTGAACGATTGGATACACTCTACCAGCCAACGCCAACTGGAAAGCACCATCGACAAGTATCGCAATGTGATTACGTTATTAGGTATCGTTGTGGCATTCATTGTGCTATACGCCATTGAGGTCACTCGCCGCAAGCGACGCGCAGAGCAGAACCTTGCAGCCATCAAGGAGGAACTGAGCATGCGGCCTGCGTTGGTAACCGATGCCATCAGGCAGGTGGAAAACACCTTTTTCCAGTCGGACTACTACCAGGCACTACGTCCTCGCCTTGCCGCTGGCGAGAACATGACCGATGAGGATTGGCGCGAGATGGAGCAACAGATCAATAGTGTACACACAGGTTTCTCACGCAAACTGCGCTCGCTCTACGACTTCTCCGATGTGGAGTTCCAGGTGTGCCTGCTCATTAAGCTCGGCGTTTCGAACAATGATATTGCCGCCATCATCAACCGTGCCCCGAACAGCGTATCGAGCATCCGTGGGCGCTTGCACAAGAAGGTGCTTGGCCCCGATGGCGGAGCCAAGGAGTGGGACGATTTCATTCTTTCACTCTAAATGTCCAATAGGGAAACAGCCACAAGTACCTCTATAGTATGCGATTGTCTTAGAAGCAATGCAATCACGCCATTACACGTTTATATACAAGCACTTATCCACGCGTGCGAACTTTTTGCGAGGTCCGTTCGCATGTACGAAACTACTTGCAAGGTTTTTGCGAAGTGTGTTTCATAACTCTTTTAGGATAATACTATAACTTAGCAGCAACAAAAACCCCACAGAGTATGAACAAGAGAGCCTTTATGATGATCGCCCCTATCGTGGCGATAGTAACAATGAGTAGCTGCACCAAAGAAAGAGTAATTGAGAATCCCGTTTTCGAGCGAGGCAGCACAACGTTTATTACGCGTACGGTTGAACTGGAAGATGAAGCAACTGTATTAGGTATATACAAAAAGTCTTGGAACGGTTGGAGTCTGTCTGAGAAGACCCACTTGGAAGCTGGCGGCAAACAATATGCGCTCGTCGATGCTACAGTCTTCACCCGAAAGGATGGGAAAGTGGTGAGCAGTGAGGCCATAGAATATGGCAAGATGTATACACGGGAGCAAGACTCGTTGCGACTCGTCTTCGAGCCTCTCCCCAAGCGATGCAAGCGTTTTGATTTCATAGAAGAGGAAAAGTCTGACTTCAATCACTACGGCGTAAGGCTTGACAATAAGTTGTACCCCTTCGTGCTGAAAGAATCGGATTACCCCTCGTATCCTCAGACTGAGCCATTGCAACCGATAAAGCCCTGCTACGGCAAAGCGACAACCACATTGAACCTATATAAGCTGGATGGCACAGTAGATGAAATGGCCATGTTCGGATTGAACAATTATTTCAGCAATGAACGTTATCTCAACTTCCACGACCACAGCTACACGATAGAGGCCAGCAGCGTTTATAGCATGGGGGTCTTAGGTGTTCCACTCCCAGTCGAACCCATAGGACACAACCAGTTCGTCATGATGATGGTGCCTGGGTTCCACAGCACTATGGATATAGACGAGACCGCCGCACTGACCAAAAGCATCAATCCCAGGGGAAAGGATATTCCACTCGACAAATGCTTCAAGTTCAGCGGTCCTATTGGCGACTTGCAAGAAGTAAGAGTACATGAGCGCTGGATTGGCAACAATTTCCGTAAGATTGCCGATGCCGACACCCTATGGCACATCACCCAGAAGAAGATTGCAGACATAGAAAACAACAAGACATATAGCCGTCGCCAAAAGGACTTTGGCCGATTGTTGGTCGAGCAGTTTTATGTAAACAACTACATCAGATTGGCAGGAAAAGACAAATCTGCATTGGTAGACGAGCACGCCACTGGACTCCGCTTCCTGAAAGACGGCTGCACATTCTATCTCATCAGCAGCGATGGCTATCTCCCCTATGCCTATGCCAATGACATCACAGGCGAGGTCACCGAATGGATGGAAGGCTATTATAAAGCAAGAAGACTGAGCAAGCGTATGTTGCAGATGGAGGTAATGCCCGAAGAGGCGTTCGACACCATCCCCGAGCTGTTCCACCCCGAGCTGAAAACCCTGAATGACTCGGCCAGAGTTGCCGTAATGCGACTGGAAGCGCAGAGCAAGGAGAGCAAGATAATGGACACACCATCGTGCTCGGGCGAGGAGTTTGTCAAGCACGTAGTAAGCCAACATCGCGACAAGGTCATCTTCTTCGACTTCTGGGCCACATGGTGTGCCCCCTGCAAGAAAGGCATCAGCGAGATGGAGTCCGAGAAGAAAATCTATGAAGGCAAGCCCGTTGTGTTTGTCTATGTAACCAACGAAAGCAGCCCGTCGGCCACATGGGTACGCGAGACAGAATCGATGCCCGGCATTCACTACCGCCTGCCCGATACGATGTGGCGCGAGATAAAGGAACTCGGCGGAGGCGGTATCCCTCATTACCTGATCTTCGACCGCAAAGGGAACAAAGTATTGGACAATACCGGATATAACACAGGGCTATACAAAGAATTCTTTGAGGAGATAGACAAACTGCTGAAAATCTAATCGTCTTTTAATACATACAAAGTCCTAAACAAAACAAAAAATGAAGTTACGAATAAATCATCTCCTGTGCATCTTTATGTTCTTCGGAGTATTCCCCTTGCAGGGTTATGCAAGGAGCAATGCCCCTGAGATAGAAATCCAGACCCTTGTAAAGGAGGCCGACAGCTGCCGAGCGTGCAACAACCTTTTTCGCGCACTTACTATATATGAAGAGGCTTACCTACATGACGCATCTACCGATGTGTTAAGGAAAATCATACAATGCCATTACGAGCGAGGAGGCTATCAGAAG
>JAFOYZ010000139.1 GCA_017424485.1 Bacteroidaceae bacterium | reverse complement strand
TCGTAGCTTTCACACACCTCACCTCTCGTTCCTTGCCGGCGACAATAGGGGCGGCTATAAGGGTGGTAGTATTAATAGTTACAATCGTGATAGACACTATGGTCGCTCTGTCCGCCCCGTCAAAAAATAAAGTTCTAAAGAGAAGTTTCTTAGCGGCAGATGTGTACTATTAACCACGTACATCATCTGCCGCTTTTAGTTTTTGTAGACTATTTTTTCATCGGACAAAGAGTGTTTCTATAGCAGCGAACAGCAGCAGAAGAAGAAATCGAAGGTTGGAACGCTAACGATAGGACAGCCTATGGCTGTACGATGACGATGACTAAGCAGCGGAGCTGCGGTTGATGGTTGATGGATGACGGTTTAGAGTTTAGAGTGTAGTGTGTAGTGTTTAATGATGAACAGGAATTTTTGGGTAATTTATGGCAATTCGTGTCCGACAAAAAAGTAAAAAGACAATAAAAAAATCGTGATCTCTGATGGAGGAAGAACGGAATTCCTCAAATTGTATATCCACGTTTTCATCTGCCAGTGTTCGCCAATATATCATAACACAATGAATGACATACGGTTAATGGCGGACACTGCGTACAATTTTCCATGTAGGCGTTTTCCTCGTTTTGCTTGTCTTTTTTATTTGCCGAAGCGCATCAGCAACGTTGCTGTTCGCGAAGAGTAACGTTGTCGTTCACGAAGAGCAACGTTGCCGTTCGCGAACGGCAAATAAGAATGCTGCGTGAAAACTGAGAATGGGCAATATGAACACCAGGAAAAGGATATATGATAAACGCATTTGAGAAGTATCATTTCAGAGAATGTCACGCCATCATGGCGGACATTCAACGGATATAGATTATTGTACGCAGTGTCAGCCACTAAAACATGATGTATCAATAGGTTAACCAACGTTGGCGGACACCGGCAGATAGAAAACGGAGAATACAGATTCAATATAATATCAAGGGGGACGCTTCTATAATTAACCAAAAATCATGAATAAAAGATAATATATGCCAGACTTTGCGCACAAGTTTGTAGAAAAAAGCGTACTTTTGTAGTGGGTATATATGCTGCCCTTTTTTCAACAAATATAATTAAACGAATATAACGTGATGAACGATACGATAAATACCCCTTTCTTCACATCGGAAGAGAAACTGCAGGCTACTACACTCACGGAGCAACTGAGAGAACTAGCCGGAGAGAGCTTGCGCGATGAAGATATGGAGCGCATAGGCACCCTGCTTACCGACGCTATCGCTAAAGGATGCCTCCACCGCGACAGCTTCGGGCTCAACCCCATCATCAATGACCTGCAGACGGCTATCATCGTGGCCGATGAGATGGGCATGCGCCGCGCAGCCATCGTGAGCATCTTGCTGCACGATATAGTGAAGGCAGGTTTCGTCACTACCGAGGAGGTGGCCAAGCAGTTTGGCTCTGACGTGGCAGGCATACTGCGCGGACTAGTGCGCACTGCAAGCCTATACGAAAAGAACCCGACCATAGAATCGGAAAACTTCCGCAACCTGCTGCTCTCCTTTGCTGAGGACATGCGCGTGATCCTTATCATGATTGCCGACCGCGTGAACACGATGCGTCAGATCAAGGACAGCGAGAATGAGGCTGCCCGCCTACAGGTAGCCAACGAGGCGGCTTACTTGTATGCCCCATTGGCTCATAAGCTGGGTCTCTATAAATTGAAGTCGGAGCTCGAAGACCTTTCGCTAAAGTATACGCAGCACGATATGTACTACCATATCAAGGAGAAGCTCAATGCCACGAAGGCTGCTCGCGACAAGTACATCGCCTCGTTCATCGACCCTATAGACAAGAAACTGGCTGCCGCCGGACTCAAGTACCATATCAAGGGACGTACGAAGAGTATCCACTCTATCAGCCAGAAGATGAAGAAGCAGAAGACCAACTTCGAGGGTATCTACGACCTCTTTGCTATACGTATCATCCTGGAATCTGAATACGAGAAGGAGAAGCAGGAGTGCTGGCAAGCCTACTCTATTGTGACCGACATGTATCAGCCCAACCCTAAGCGCTTGCGCGACTGGCTCTCCATACCCAAAAGCAACGGCTATGAGTCGCTGCATACCACGGTAATGGGCCCTGAAGGCAAATGGGTGGAGGTACAGATACGTACCGAGCGCATGGACGAGATTGCCGAGCGCGGATTGGCCGCCCACTGGCGCTACAAGGGTGTGAAGAGCGAGACGGGCCTCGACGAATGGCTCACAAGCATACGCGAAGCTCTGGAGCACACAGACGATGACGGCATCGAGCTGATGGACCAGTTCAAGATGGACCTCTACAAGGACGATGTGTTTGTGTTCACCCCGAAGGGTGACCTATTCAAATTGCCTCATGGAGCCACGGTGCTCGACTTTGCTTTCCATATACATACGAATGTAGGCAGTAGGTGCACCGGAGCCAAGGTCAACGGCAAGCATGCACAGCTGCGCTATGTACTCAGCAATGGCGACCAGGTAGAGATACTCACCTCGAGCACGCAGACCCCTAAGCAGGGTTGGCTCGACATTGTGACTACCTCAAAAGCACGCACCAAGATACGCCAGAGCCTCAAGGAGATAGAGTCGCGCCAGGCAGCCTTTGCCCGCGAAACCATAGAGCGCAAGTTCAAGAACCGCAAGATAGAGTACGATGAGCCCACGATGATGCGACTCATCCGCCAGATGGGTTACAAGCAGGTGACGGAGTTTTATCAGAAGATTGCCGAAGGAACGCTCGATGTGAACCAGTTTATCGATCGTTACGTACAAGCCATAGGACAGGTGACCGAGCCACACGATGTGGTTACTCGCAGTGCTGAGAGCTACAACTTGCAGCAAGACGAGCTGTTAAAACCCAGTTTTTCGGGCGATGTACTCGTCATCGACCAGAACCTCAAGGGCATAGACTTCAAACTTGCTCAATGCTGCAATCCTATCTATGGCGATGAGGTATTTGGCTTTGTCACCACAGGCGGAGGCATCAAAATACACCGCTGCGACTGCCCTAACGCCCCCGATCTGCACTCACGCTTTGGCTATCGTGTGGTGAAAGCTCGCTGGGCTGGCAAGAGCAAGGGTTCGCTCTACCCTATCACGCTTACTGTCATCGGGCACGACGACATTGGCATTGTCAACAATATCACCTCTATCATCTCTAAGGAGGAGAATATACAGCTGCGCAACATCAGCATCAACTCACACGACGGACTCTTCTCTGGCACACTAACCGTGATGATTGAGGAGAATGCGCGTCTGCAGGCTCTGGTAAAGAAACTGCGTACGGTGAAGGGAGTGAAGCAGGTAAACAGAAACTGATGAGAAAAATCATAAGGCTTTCGAAGTTTGTCTCGCGAACATTCTTCGAAAGCCTTTCCGTTTTATATTTAGGCGATTGACAACACCTTCACGCAACGCCTTTATTCTATGACAGGGCGAATGCTATAGCCAGAATGGCGAAAATGAAAACTCTCATAGGTCATATAGCCTGTACGGCCTATTTGGAGAATATGTACGTATTGGCCGTCATTATCTCTACCAATAATATTTGGATTGTTTCTATTAAATGTGGCAGAACAATAGTGCCCATCCGTGCTATCAAGGTAAAGTTCTGTAGAACTACGTATACCCGCAGCAGGAAGAAAAATAGAGTTGCCATTAGGACCGGTAATCTTTTGTCCCTCTACGCCATTGACCTCAGTCCACTCTCTAGAACACTTATCATAGAGTTCCTTAATCTCGTCTAAAGTTGGCATGCGCCAATTCCCTCCCCACTTAACGCGAGCAACATCATAAGAGGTTCCACTAATATCCTCGCCTATGTCGATATAAGATAAAGCATTATTATCATGATATTTATAGGTATTCCAACTATAATTACTCTTCTCCTCCGTTTCTCCCCAAGCATAATAACCACCATACTCTTCAGGTGACTCGGCACCTATATTACATGTAGCCCATTTAACACTCAAGCC
>JAFOYZ010000138.1 GCA_017424485.1 Bacteroidaceae bacterium | reverse complement strand
TCCGGTTTGCTGCTGGTGTCGTGCATAGATACCGTTATCCTTCCCGATGACAAGACGGTGGAAGAGGATTTTTGGCAAACAAAAAATGATGTGACCCTGATGGTCAAAGGTGCCTATTCGAAGATGGCAACCAGTGGTCTGCAGCAACGGTTGGTGGTATGGACATCACGCTCCGATGAACTGAACCTCAACTCATCGCTGAACAATAGAGACCTCAACCAGATTTACTCTGCTAATATACAGACAACGAACAGTTATGCTAATTGGAGTGACCTCTATGCAGTAATCAATGCCTGCAATCTGGTTATTGCCAAGTCGGAGGAGGTTATGGACATCGACCCCAATTATATGGAGGGTGACCATCTCAACAATGTGGCGCAGATGAAGGCCTTGCGTTCGCTCTGCTACTTCTATCTTGTGCGTGTGTTCCGTGATGTACCTCTTATACTGGAGCCATACAAAAACAGCTCGCAGGAGATGAATGTGCCTCAGGTGGCACCTAGTGTAGTGATAGACCAGATTATTGCCGACCTCGAGGAGGTGAAGAACAATGCACTCTCTACGCAGGCGATTGCAGTTTCTGACTGGACCCGTTGCGGATATTTCACTCGTGACGGTATCTATGCTTTGCTGGCTGATGTATACCTATGGAAGGCATCCATCTATGGCGACGAATATTGCTACGACAAGGTGATAGAGTACAGCAACGTCATCCGTAGAAATCGTGAGAACGCACCGGGCAATCCGAACGGTTTCGGCGCTCAGGCATTGGATGACGATGGTTGGGGACTGACTCCAGCATATAGTTATTATGATGATTTGTTCAGTGAGAATGGTAACGGACAGGAGTCGCTCTTCGAACTACAGTTTACCAACAACGACGGTTTGTGCATCGTATTCAATCGTGTGAATAACAATGCCAATGCTCAACCGCAGTTCTATGCAAGCAAACCCTATGCCAAGATCGGAACAGGACGTGCCAACTACGTATTCGACAATACAAATCACTATATATACGATGCACGTGGATTTGAGAGTGTATACGACTTCAATGGTGCTGCCGAGGAGGGATTCTTTATCCGTAAGCATGTGGGTACTGTTGGCTTGACATTTATGGGACAGAACCCTGCATCAGAGATCCGAGGTAATCGTGCATTTAACCCCTACAACCAGAATTGGGTGGTATACCGCGCTACCGATGTGATGCTGATGAAGGCTGAGGCATTGGTGCAGAAGGCCAACCTGCAGGCTAAAGCCAATGCCGGTATCGTAGAGCAGTTGGCAACAGTCTCTACGGTGGAGGATTCGCTCCGCTTGGCCGACCAGCTGTATCAGGTGAATCAGAAAATCTCCCATTACAATGTGGAGGCTGTGCGCCAGGTGCAGATTATAAGCACTCGTGCCATCAATACTACGGAAGAGAATATCAAGTCACCGATTGACTCTACCAAATATACGGTGACGGCTAATCCGTACGACAGCGTAGATGTGGCAGGCTATGTAAACCGTCAGGTAAGTGCCTTCAAGTCATTCGAGTCGACTGCGAATGAATTGGAACTGATGGTAATGGACGAGCGCGCTCGTGAGCTCTGCTTCGAGGGAAAGCGTTGGTTTGATATGCTCCGATACAACTATCGTCACGTGACAGGTGTCAACTACAACGTCATCCTAGCCCATCAAGGAACCTATGTGAAAAACTATGACGAGATGCTTAACCTCATTGCCCGCAAATATACTTCGGGTGGTGGTAAGGGCGTGACAGCGAAGATGTCGACCGAACCTTATCTCTATATGCCTATCATAGAAAGTGAAGTAGAGGTGAATAGTGCGCTGGAGCAGAATCCCGTATATTCAGACGGCGGCACGATAGAGAAGAACTAATCATACGTCAGTAACCTATAGATAATAGAATCGATTATGAATAAGAATATAATAAAAGTTGCTGTAGGCGCACTGTTGGGTGCGTCGGTGACACTGACCTCGTGCAGCTGGGAGCCCGATGACTCGAGCCTGTACACCTTCACAGGGCAGACTATTCAGGATTTCTTGGTGGAGAACGACTCGCTATTCCATCAGTTCAATATTATTATGCAACGATCAGGCTATGACCGTATGATGGATACTTACGGACAATATACCTGCTATGCACCCCTTAGCGAGGGTATAGATGCCTATATCGATAGTTTGTACAACGATACATTGGCCCGCATACCTCATAATGGGTTGACTGAAAACAGCATCGATGGTTTGTCTGAGGAGCAGTGTAAGGAGATTGCCCGATACCACTTGTCGGCTATGATGAACTCCTATGTGGAGCAACTCAGCAATGCCAGTGGTAAGGAAATCAGTACGATGCTCAATACTCCCTTCATCTCTAAATTGGATGATGATGGTGTGGTACGACTCAACAACGAGGCTGAGGTGACCTCATACGACCACGAGATGACCAACGGTTATGTACACGTCATCAATAAGGTGATACCGCGTACGACGCAACGTCTGCCTGAGGTACTGGAAAGGAATCCGGAATTTACTATCTTCTTTAATGCGTTGGTAAAGTGTGGATTGGATAGTCTGCTACTAGAAGACAAGAAACTCAATGCCGACGGTTCGCCGAAGAAATATCATCTGGACAACAAGGCTGCCCGTCCAGGCTATAGTGACCAAGGTCCCTTCCACGTTCCAGAGGAGTGTAAAATCAAGTATACCATCTTTGCTGAGGATAATGCAACGTTTGCCAAGTATGGTATTACTGACTTTGCCAGCCTGAAGGCAAAGTGTGTGGAGTGGTATGGCAATGCTGCGGATTGGTATGACTATCCTGACAAAGAGAGCAATCCCATCTCGACAGGTGATGACTATACCTATACGTACAATGTGGTGAATATGTTTATACGCTACCATATCCTGAATGCGGGTATGGAATACCGTAAGCTGGTGTACACGAAAGATGTGCCTGAATCGGCCGACCATTGGAATTTTGCTTTCGGTGGTGAACCTTACGATTACTATGAGACACTGTTGCCTCATACATTGATGAAGATATGGCAGCCTCTGTATCAGAATACGGGTGCGGCAACAAGTATTTGGATTAACCGCTGGCGTCAGAACAACACCCTAACCGACCAAGTGGGTACCTTTGGTAGTGATGCTACCCATCAGATACTGCGCGATGGCTGTATGGTGCAGCGTCCACCCAAGTCGAACATACAGACCTATAACGGATATATACACCGTGTGGATCGCCCCTTGATTTATGATGCGGAGGTACCAACAGGAGTGTTGAATGAGCGTCTGCGTATTGATATGGGTACTATGCTTCCCGAATTGATAAACAATGACATCCGATTTGTGACCACAACAGAGGCGGCTGCTATGAATGTCAATGGTACTTCTGGTGGTATGGTGCGTCTCCCGTTAGACTATTTTGACAATCTGATAAGCTACAATACCAAAACAAAGTTGGCGTGGTATACTTTGGGCGTATGGCGTGCTTGGCAAGCCAATCAGCTCTCGGGTTGGGATGAGAATGACTTTGCTTTCCGTCTGCCTCCCGTACCGACCGGTGATTACGAAATACGTATCATCTACCCGCCTATGGCCAATGGTGGATTGCAACAATACTATATCGGTACATCCAACGAACCTAGTTCGATGCGCCCATTAGGTATTCCTATTGATGCACGTTATCCGAACTCTGGTATAGATGGCGACCGTCTCTCTACGGGTTACCTGCTCTCTGATGAGTTTACTGACTTTGGTGTGGCCTCTGACCTCGTGATGCGTAACCACGGATATATGCGTGCTCCGGCCAGTTTCTCACGTGGTACGCTCAATACAGTCTTGGGACGTATTACTACGGCACAGGATTTGATCGATGCTGGTATCTCTGCTTGCTGCCGTTACGAGGAGGGCTATGGAACCAGTATGATGCGTAAGATTGTCAGTGTGGAACATCTGGAGCAGGGCGAGACCTATTGGATCCGTTTGAAGAACCTGTTGAGAGGTTACGACCAGTTAGGTTTCTCTATCGACTTTATCGAATTGGTACCGGTAGGAGTTGTGAATAGTCAAGACTTGACTGAAGACTGGTATTGATAGTGTGGAACAGTAAAGCAAAGGAGACAATGAGTATGAAATATATCAATAAAGTAAAAGTGGCGATTGTGGCTTGTGGCGCTTTGGCAGCAACAGCCTGTACCGACTATTTAGACTATAATCAGGTGCCTCAATCTACAGACCCAACAGCCGACAAGACCTTGTGGGAGAATATAGCGGAGAATGAAAACTTGACAGACTTTGCTGCGGTACTCAAGCGCTTGGGCTATGACAAGGTGCTGGATGCCTCACGTACCTATACAGTATGGGCTCCTCAGAATGGGTCGTTCAGTGTGGAGGAACTAGCATTAATGGATTCTACCAAGGTGGAGCGTCAGTTCCTGAAGAATGCCATTGCCGATTATGCACACCGCGAAACGGACATCAACGATACGGTAGTGTATATGCTCAATGGAAAGTTGGTGAAGTTCTCGAATAAGAACTCAAGCAAGCTGGCCTTTGATGGGAAGGAACTCATTCCCAATGAGACCAACCCTGCAACATTCAACTATCCCAGTACGAATGGCTTGCTCTATATCGCTTCATCACCTGCAACATTCCGCTACAATGGCTATGAGTATCTGCGTGAGTCAGAGGATATGCCCAATATGATGGCAGCTTATGTGGCGCATTACGAGAGCAGGGTATTGGATGAAGCAAACTCAGTGAAGGGAGCGATAATCGATGGAGTGCAGCATTATGATGACTCGGTGATTATTGTAAGCAATATTCTTACCGATAGGATGCTTCGTGCACAACTTAACAATGAGGATAGCCTCTATACCGTATTGATACCTACAGATACGGCCTGGAATAGAGCGTATGCCGAGATAGCATCGTATTATAATTACGTAGAGAAGATTCCTTATCAAGATTTGAGCCATAAGGATGTAGGTCTTAATCCTGGTGCCGAATGGAATAGTAAGATCAAAAACTTGATCAACATCATGGATGCTTCTAAAGGAAAAATGGAAGTAGTGCTTGCCGCTGCTCCTATAGGAGCAGAGATTCAGGAGACTGGAGCCTACTGGGCAGATTCTATTGCAAAGCGTTTGCTGACCAATGACTTAGTGTTCTCAGAGAAGAGCGGGAAGCATAATGGAAAGTTCATGACAGGGCAGTCATTTAAGGAGAGCGACTCCATCTGTTCTACAACGGGTAATTGGCTGAGCAACCTTGTTGTTCTGGATGAACTGACAGAGGAGGTGATACAGCTCAGTAATGGCCATGCCCGTATGATTAATGGCTTCCCATTTGATCCAGAAGAGACCTATGCACCAGTAATTAAGTCGCGTAATGTGGGACGTGTGGTTACTGCTACCGGATATAAGACTACGGACGAAAGTATTGACCGCTCGTTGCTTGATCCGAGTATGTGTGTGCTTGACGATGAGAAAGAGACGGCACTGCGCTATGTGAAGACCAATGTGCCGGAAACATCGACCGCTCTGAGTGAGTTGAACTTCTATCTCGACGGTGTATTGTCTACTACCTATGATGTGTCGTTGGTTATGGTGCCTGCCTGCATAGAAAATCCCGAGATGCCCGAGGCTGATCGCAAACCTTATAGCATCTTCGTGGATATCAACTATGCCGATTACGTAAATGGAGAATTGAAGTTGGTGACTGGTCGCTTTAATGGAGAAAAGGTGGTACCCGCATTGAATGAAAAGGGAAATGCAAATACCTCTGGCCTTAGAAGCCTGAAGGCATTTACGGGAGTAGCTAAAGAAAAAGTGGATACAGTAAAGCTTGGACGCATCACCTTCCCTGTATGCTATGCCGGTACTGATGCCAAACCGAATATCAAGGTGATGTATCCGTTCAACTTGAAGATGGATAAGTCATGTGAACGAAACCTCCGTATCGCCAATGTCATATTGGAACCCGTAGTGGAGGACGAGAAAGAATAATGGCTAATATAAGAAGATGATTCAGAATATGAAAAATACAATGAAAGATAGATTGCAGCGTCAGGGTCTCAGACTCTCACTCTGTGCTTTGGCCATGTGTTTCTGTACTGTTGCATGGGCTCAAGAGGAGTTTGGCGCAGCAGAAGACTCCGAATTCAATGGATTCAAGGCTCCGCAACGCAAGGTGGTGGAAGAAAAGAACAAACTTGTCTCGGTATCGGGTATTGTAATCGACGAGGTGACCAAGGCGCCTATTGCTGGTGTACGTGTACAGACTTTGGGTGACCACCGCTATACGGCAATGACGAACGAGAAAGGACAGTTCACAATCAAATTGCCCGATTTTGCTTCGGCTCTCTACGTAGAGGCTCCCCGTTATCTGTCGCAGCAGGTGGCTATCCGCAGCAACGATGAGGAGCAGGTGGTACAGGTCAGCTTGTTGAGCAACCGATTCAAGGAGATGTATGCTAACGAAACCGAGTATACTGCGGCCAACGAGTTTACCGTAAGAGGTGGTGGAGTGACCGTGGATAATGAGATTCAGTCCAATCTGGGTGCTGATATCCGTGCTATCAACCGCTCGGGTGTACTGGATGGCGGAAATGCGCTGTTCATCCGCGGCTTGAACTCTATCAATGCCAATGCCCAACCGTTGGTAATCGTTGATGGTATTGAGTGGGATATGCAATATAACCGTGCAGTGCTGCATCAGGGACGCGCTTTCAATATGCTGGCAAACATATCGCCTGAAGATATCGAGTCAATTAAGGTGCTGAAGAATGCTACGGCTCTTTATGGTTCGCGTGGTGCCAATGGTGTTATCCTTATTGAAACCAAACGTGGTCATTCGATGGCGACACGCATTGACGCGAACATCTCGGCTGGAATCTCATTGGAACCGCAGCAGATGGCTATGATGAATGCTACACAGTATCGCAACTATGCTACGGAGATGCTAGGTACGATAGCGGCGCTCAAGAAGTCGGAGAATCGTGACGTGACCTTTAACTTCCTCAATGATGATCCCAAGAACTACTATTATATGATGTATCATAACGATACAGACTGGCAAGATGAGGTGTATCGTACGGCAATCACTCAGAACTATAACATCAATGTTCAAGGTGGTGACGATGTGGGTATGTATAATCTATCAGTAGGTTATATTGATGCGCAGAATACCATCAAGAATTCAGGATTTGATCGTTTGAATGTGCGTTTCAATACGGATATATCTATTCTCGAGCAATTGGATGCCAAATTTGATATGTCGTTTACTCGTGCCAACAATACATTGTACGACGATGGCTTCTCTTCTGATTTGGGCGCAGGAACGGTGATGTCACCTACCAACTTGGCTATGATTAAATCTCCGCTAGTAACACCTTATCAGTACAACAAGCATGTAGGAGGTTTTACTCATTTGCTTTCGGAGTATGACAAGCTCTTCAGCCCATTGAGTCAGAGATTGTATGGTAATGACTATTACTATTCACTAGGTAACCCGACCTCTATTCTCGAGAATGCGACAGGAGATAATAAGAACAAGGTGGAGAATATGCTGTTCAATGTGCGCATAGCTCCTACCTACACCTTTACAGAACATCTCTCATTGACCACCGACTTTAGCTATACGCTGAATCGTAACTCACAGCGTTACTATCGACCTACAGAGGGTATCCCTCCCTTCTTGATTGATGGCTTGGGTACGGTATATAACCTTACCTCGTCGCTCTTCTCAAAGGGAACAAATGTACTGAGTAACACTTACTTGAATTGGAATGATAAGTTCGGTGCACATGCTGTTGCTGCAATAGGTGGATTCCGTTACAACCACTTTGCCTATGATGGAAGTGATGCCAAGACACAGTTCCGTACCTCGGCTGATGATAAGAACCCTTACTTGACAGCAGACCCTTCAAGAGGATATTCAAGTCTGTACGGTACGAATGATATATGGAGAAACCTCCAATGGTATGCATCGGGTGATTATAACTATGCCAATCGCTATTTTGCAACACTTTCACTCTTGGCTGAAGCCAATAGCCGCTTCGGAGCCAATGCCGATGGCAGTGTGCGGGCCTTCGGAGTACCTTGGGCGATATTCCCCAGTGTGCAGTTGGGTTGGGTGTTGACAAACGAAAAATGGTTCCCCAAGAGTGAGACCATTAACTATCTCCGTGTAAATGCAGGATGGGATATGAGTGGTAATGATGATATATCGAACTATGCAGCGCGTACTTCGTTCACCTCTGTACGTTATAACTACAATGCTATCGGTATGCAGATGACCAATATCGGTAACGATAAGATTAAGTGGGAGACAACCACGAAGTGGAATGCCGGTATCGAGGCCAATATGCTGAATAACCGTCTATCTGTAGGCGCTGACTTCTATTATCACAATACCAAAGACCTGCTTACCTACAAGACCTTCAGTACACCCGTCTCTGGAATCAACCAATATTGGAGCAATGGTGGCTCATTGGTGAACAAGGGCTATGAGGTGATGGTGTCAGGAAAGCCTGTGGCTACACGTAACCTCACATTGGAGTTGGGTGCTAGCGTTGGTCATTACATCAATGAGGTCACTTCACTCCCGCAACGTGCGTTTACTGATGGCGTGAATACATTCAATGGAGCCGACTACTGCAATTCGGTCTATGGCGACAACAATATCCTTGTTTCGGTAAGCAATCCGATAGGAGTGTTCTATGGATATGAAACCAAGGGTGTGTTTGCTACGGATGCAGAGGCTAAAAATGCAGGCAAGGAGGGTTATCTCTATATGTTGAATGCTGCTGGTAACAAGCATAACTTTACTTCCGGTGACGTGCATTTCGTAGACCAGAATGGTGATGACTGCATTGATGAACGAGACAAGGTAATTCTGGGCAATCCCAATCCTGACTTCTATGGTAATATCTTTGCTGCACTTAACTGGAAAAATTTCACCTTGGATATGGGATTCAACTTCAGCGTAGGCAACGATGTATACAACTATCAGCGTAGCATACTCAACTCTGGCTCTACATTCTATAATCAACAAGTGGCCGAAGTGGGGCATTGGCGTTACGAAGGTCATGAGGCTACTTTGCCCAAGTTGGCCTATGGTGATCCTATGGGTAACAACCGATTCTCTGATCGTTGGATTGAAGATGGCTCTTATCTGCGTATGAAAAACTTGCGTATGACCTATCGTATCCCTGTACCTGAGTCGTGGACATCTTGGTTGCAAAGCATGTCTGTATGGGGCGAAGCGCAGAATGTGTTTACGCTTACAAGATATACCGGCAATGACCCCGAGTTCAGTATTGGCAATAGCGTGATGTACCAAGGTATCGATTGTGGCAATTTGGCACAGAGCCGCGCGTTTGTACTTGGCTTAAGAATCAATTTGTAATGAAGTATAAAGTTTGTGACGATATGAAAAAGATAGTATATTCCATCATTGTGATGTGTGGCCTTTTCGCAACAACAGCGTGTGAAGATATGCTTATGACTGGCAATGATAGTATGGTAGTAGAACCAGATTTGGATTCGAAAACAGACTCCGTATTCTATGCCTTAGGTATAGCGCAGGCAATGCAACAGTTGGCCGATCAGTATTTCTTTATCGGAGAGATGCGTGGCGAATTGGTGACAACAACGGAACATACGGATAATAACCTCCGTCAGTTGGCCGACTATTCAGCTGATGCATCCAATAAGTATGATAGTGCTTATGTATATTATAAGGTGATCAATAATTGCAATTATTACCTCAAGCATCGTGATAAGGAGCTAACCACAGGTGCCAGCAATGTAGTCATCAATGAGTATGCAGCAGTAGAGGCTTGGCGTGCATGGGCTTATTTGCAGTTGGCCCGCACTTATGGCGGTAACGAAAAGGGTGTGCCATTCTATACGGAGCCCTTGACCTCGATTTCGCAGATTGAGGATACCGAATTCCCAAGATTGACGCTTACGGAGATTGTAGCTGAGCTGGCCCCCTCATTGGAGAAGTATACAGGGCTCCAGGTTCCCAACTTTGGTACAAACTCATATTCTGTAGGTAATCCTAACTGGAATGCCAATGCTGCAAAGAACATCAATCCTGAGTTGATTTTTGTTCCGGTAGATGTGATACTTGGTGAGATGTACCTCGAAGACGGTCAGTGGCTCAAGGCAGCCCAGCACTACTGTAAATATCTGTGCGACAATAAGCTCACTGCAGATGATATGACGGTATTCCGCTACTTCTGGGCAGATGGTTTGAACCTCAATTGGTTTGCTGAAGATTTTGAGACATCGTATAACCTTCTGGTAGATGGTTATACGCAGATTTTTGAAAATATGGCCTCTCCGATGGATGTGCTTACCTATATTCCGATGGCCGTAAGTTCACAGCGTGGCCAGACCACCAATATTCCCTTGGCATTTGGATATGACTATTACTCCACATCTCTCTCTAATGCTTGCCCACGTGCCGAAGAGGTGCAGATTGCTCCCTCAGACACCTATTACGGACTGACAGAGGATTGTGATTTCTATTACTTCCCGAAGAATATGAATGGAACGACATTGGAACCCAATCCTAATGCCGTAAAAGCGTGTAAGATGGGTGATGGCCGTGCCGTTTATTCCGATGCTAATACTGGTACCAATCCTGACCGTGCCATTCTAAACCGCGATGCGTCAGACTCTACAAAGGTATATATCAGCAAGATGAAGAATGCCAATGTATACCTGTTCCGCACATCTACTATTTATCTGCACTTGGCAGAGGCCCTCAACCGTCTAGGCCATCCCGATGCCGCATTCGCCATCTTGCGTAACGGTATCTCTACCTATCTAGAACAGTTGGTGCCCGGTGCTGGTGGTGTGGATGCTCCTCACCAATATATGTCTCAAGCGTCGGTAGACCTGTTGACAAATGATGTGCCGTTCCTCAATGCAGAGAATCGTACAGTGTTTGTCCCCGAGAATACCTATGGTATACATCATCACGGTGGTGGATTTACCAATTCGAAAGGAGTAGAGAACAATATGGCAGTGAAGGGATCGCAGGCAACTGCAGTAGGATCTAAGAATAATCTGATGTATCTGCCTACTCCTATCATCGGTGCCAAGATGGCTGAGATATCAGAGCGTTTCGGTGTAGCTGTGGGTGTCACCAAGCAAGACTCTATCAATGCTATGGAAGATATCCTTTGCGATGAGTATGCCAAGGAATTTGCCTTCGAGGGTATCCGTTTCTATGACCTTCAGCGTATCGCTCGCCACAAGAATGAGGCAGGTCTCTACGGTGCAGATTTCGGATCTAAATGGTTTGCCGATAAGCTCAAGGGCAATAATCCCCAGATCGATCTAATGGATCCCACGAACTGGTACCTCCCCTTGCAATGACCTTTGGAATTTATAACCAAACTTTTATACCCCGCTTTCCTAAGCGGGGTATTTTGTACACTCATTTAAAGAATTATAGAAGAAAACTTGCACGGATAAAGAAAAAACTCTATCTTTGCACCGCTTTTCCGAAAGGAGGCACTTGAGGATTGTCCTATGGTGTAATGGTAGCACAACAGGTTTTGGTTCTGTTTGTCTTGGTTCGAATCCAGGTAGGACAACTTTACAAGATTAAAGGGTTAGTAAGAAAGAGGTATCATCTGATATCTCTTTCTTATTTTTCTTGCTTTTTTCTCTGTCTTGCATTACCTTTGTTCCTATATGTTGACAATAAAACGTGTTACCCATGTGCAGAGCAACAAGTGATATCAATGTTTCGGATTGCATATCAGACCTAATTTCTTTTCTACGGTTCCCACTGATGATAACAGTGTTGCTTTTGCACTGCTCTTTTGACTTGGTGATGAAGGATGGCGTATTACAAGATAGTATATGCTATGCTGACTATACTTGTTTCCGGCTTTTTGTAACGGAGATAACCAATGCTGCAGTAGCTCTATTCTTTATTTTTTCGGGCTATCTCTTTTTTCGAGATGATACTTTTACATTCCACAGCTATGGTGATAAGTTGCATAAGCGATTTCGTTCCATCTTAGTCCCTTATCTGTTATGGACAATCATCTATATATTCATTTACTTCTTAGCTCAGCTATTGCTACCCACGGCAATGGAGGGAGTAATGAAGCCCATAGCTGACTTTACTTTCCGTGATTGGATCTCGTGCCTTTGGAATGTAGAGGATATTGCGCGGCGCAATGGGCCTATCGTATCCCAATTCTGGTATCTCAAGGAGCTGATGATAGCCATAGTATTAGCACCATTATTGTATGGTGGATTACGTTCTTTGAATGGGTGGTTCTTTCCAGTACTGCTGACCATGTATATATTGCCTGTACCATCAACTACGGTAGTAGGTGTTCTTTTCTTTACGTTAGGAGCCTATGTTGGAGTATATAAAACTCATATTATGGAGGTGACATATTCATTACGTTGGGTGTTGGCTCTGCTGTTTGTAGTACTTACTATTGTACTCATTACGCAGGATTGCAATATAGGTTTTATCTCTCATTTGGATAGTCTATTGGGTGCAATGGCCTATGTGGGGTGGGGTACTTATCTGCTGAGGAAAAAGCATGCACACATCCCCGCAATGCTTACGGCAAGCAGTTTCTTCCTTTTTGCATATCACCAACTTCCTGTTAGGTTAGTCACCAAGATGGTGGCTCCGTACATTGCCGAGTCAGGCTACGGATATATGGCTGCACAGTTGGTAATTTGTGTCATCATGTCGGCATTGGGCGTAGGGGGGTATTATATGCTCAAATCGATTTTTCCACGCTTTACTGCGTTTTTGTGTGGAGGAAGATAAAAGATTTACTTGATTAGGATAATAAATTATAAATCCGTATTTTTGCATTCATGAATAGGAAAGATTTTGAAATCATGGCTCCAGTAGGTTCGCGCGAATCTCTGGCAGCAGCAATCCAGGCTGGCGCCGACTCTATCTATTTTGGTATCGAAAACCTCAATATGCGTGCTCGTTCGGCCAATACATTCAGTGTAGACGACCTGCGTGAGATAGCTGCCATGTGTGATGAGCATGGTATTAAGAGCTATCTTACTGTCAACACAATCATTTATGACGAGGACATTGCGCTGATGCGCACAATTGTAGATGCAGCTCATGAGGCGGGCATCTCGGCAGTGATTGCTGCCGATGTGGCTGTGATGGACTATTGCAATCGTATAGGGCAGGAGGTACACCTCTCTACCCAACTGAATATAAGCAATGCTGAGGCGCTCAGGTTTTACGCTCGTTTTGCCGATGTGGTGGTATTGGCTCGTGAGCTCAACCTTAAACAGGTGAAGGCTATATACAAGACCATTGAGGAGGAGCAGATACGAGGTCCCAAAGGTGAACTCATTCGTATTGAGATGTTCTGTCATGGAGCACTTTGCATGGCGGTTTCGGGTAAATGCTATCTTAGCCTCCACGAGTTGGGCGCATCGGCCAATCGTGGAGCATGCATGCAAGTATGTCGTAGAGGATATGAGGTGGCTAGAGATGATGAACCCACTTACCTGCTTAGAGATAAAGAGAGCACCATTGAACTAGAGGTTGATAACAAGTATGTGATGTCGCCGAAAGATCTCAAGACGATTCGTTTTATGGACGAGATGATGGAGGCCGGAGTGCGTGTATTCAAGATAGAAGGGCGTGCTCGTGGTCCGGAGTATGTACGGACTGTAGTAGAATGTTATAGTGAAGCCATCAATAGTTATATTGACGGCACTTTCTCAGAGGAGAAGAAGGATGAATGGGATGAGCGTTTGCGCACAGTATTCAATCGTGGTTTTTGGAATGGATATTACTTGGGCCAACGCCTTGGGGAATGGACTCGCCACTATGGCTCCAATGCTACAGAACGAAAGATATATGCAGGTAAGGGCATACGCTACTTCTCAAATATCGGCGTGGCAGAATTTCTCATCGAAGCAGCTGAGCTACATGTAGGTGACAAGCTGCTAATCACTGGGCATACTACTGGTGCCATGTATGTCACATTGGACGAAGCTAGAGTAAATCTCAAGCCAGTAGATACAGTGAAGAAGGGTGCTCACGTATCATTCAAAGTTCCCGATCGCATACGACCCAATGACAAGTTGTACATTATGCGACCCACGGGAATAGAGGAATAATACCATTATAGACTATACTATAAAGAACAGGTTAGAACTTTATATACAATGAGAAGAACACTGATACTGACAGCTATCATCGCTTTCGCTTACATGGTGCAGGCACAGGATGCTTTTACAGAGTCTTTTGACCACCGAGTATCGATTGCTGAGGAATGGAAAGGGGTGAAGAATATACATGCTGCTTGGGGTACGAGCAATGTGCGCTATGTATGGCACGCGCTGCCAAATACTAAGGAACTGAAGCGCAGTGAATCATTGAATGCGTGGCGCGGTGAGCGAGTAAGCACTCAGGCTGTCATATATAGTGGTATGGCCGTCGATAGTCTTGCACCACTCACGCTACAGCTCACATCATTCAAGAATGGACGTTATACCTTACCTGAAGAGGCAATAAAGGCTGCGTTTGTGAGATATGTGAAGACCGATGCCTGGAGCACTCCTGAAGGTCGTGGTGCTGGATGTGGACACCGCCCTGACCATACCATATACGACTCTGCCATGGTGGCCGATATGATTGACCCACATGCCGAATCTATTACTATGGATGCCATGAGCACTCGCTCGGTATGGGTGAGCTGCCAGGTCCCTTCTGATGCTGCTCCCGGCATTTATAGTGGTCAGCTTTGTATCAAGGCAGGCAAGCGCATCGTAGCCAGGCTGCCCCTATCTATAAAGGTTTCTGATCGCATATTGCCAGAACCCAAGGATTGGAAGTTTCACCTCGACCTATGGCAGAATCCCTTTGCTGAAGCTCGCTATTATGGTACACCTCTGTGGAGCGATGCTCATCTCGCAGCTATGCGCCCTTCTATGGAGATGCTTGCTGCTGCAGGTCAGAAGGTGATAACTGCTAGCATTATGCATAAGCCGTGGAATGGGCAGACCGAAGATCACTTTGACTCTATGGTGACGTGGGTGAAGACGCTCGACGGCACATGGGAGTTTGACTTCGACGTGTTTGATCGTTGGGTGGAATTTATGATGGATTGCGGTATTGACCAGCAGATAAATTGCTTCTCTATGATACCTTGGGCGCTCAGCTTCCCCTATTATGATGTGGCTACTAACCGTATGCAGGTACTTCGTGCTGCTCCTGGTGATGCAGTCTATGAGGAGTTGTGGGTGGCCATGCTCAAGGCCTTCTCGCAGCATCTGAGAGCGAAAGGGTGGTTCTCTATCACTACCATCGCTATGGATGAGCGTCCTATGCAGGCTATGCAGAGGGCAATGGCTGTCATACGCAAAGCCGATCCTGAGTTCAAGGTTTCTTTGGCCGGGAACTATCATCCGGAGATAGAATCTGATCTCTACGATTATTGTATTGCATTGGATCAAGCTGAATTATTGCCTCGTGAGGTACTCGAACGTCGTAAATCCGAGGGCAAGAAAACGACCATATATACATGCTGCTCTACCCACAAGCCCAACACCTTTACCTTTTCTGTACCTGCCGAAGGTGCTTGGTATGGCTTCTATGCTGCCTACTCAGGATACGATGGCTATCTGCGTTGGGCATTCAATAGTTGGACGAAGTATCCATTATACGATACTCGCTTTCGTTCCTGGCCTGCAGGTGATACCTATATGGTATATCCTTATGGACGCAGTTCTGCACGTTTTGAAAAACTTATCGAGGGTATACAGGCAGCTGAGAAGGTGCGTATTTTGCGCGAGGAGTTTGTAAGTACTGGTAATACGGTCAAACTCGTAGAACTGGATGCGTTGCTTGAGAAGTTCAAGTACAATAGTCAGTATACAGAAGATTTTCCTGCTCTCATCCATGATGGTCAGCAGGTTCTGAATGCGTTGAGTTACTAGTTTATATAGGTTAATGGCATAAAAGATGCGGCAAAGAGCCTCGAAAAGAGGGGTTTCTTGCCGCATTTCTTTTATAATGAGATTTTTTTGAGTAATTTCGCGCTCAAATTACATAATAGAAGATAAGATATGGCATTACAATGTGGTATTGTAGGACTCCCTAATGTAGGTAAGTCGACCCTTTTCAACTGTTTGTCAAATGCTAAGGCGCAAGCAGCTAATTTCCCCTTTTGTACAATCGAACCCAATGTGGGCGTCATCACAGTGCCTGACGACCGACTCACTAAGTTGGCCGAATTGGTGCATCCGGGACGTATCGTACCCACCACAGTGGAGATTGTAGACATTGCCGGACTTGTGAAGGGTGCGAGCAAGGGTGAGGGATTGGGCAACAAGTTTCTGGCCAATATCCGTGAGACAGATGCCATTATCCACGTACTTCGTTGTTTCGACGATGATAATGTGACCCACGTAGATGGTTCTGTTGACCCTGTACGCGACAAGGAGATTATCGATGCTGAGCTACAGATCAAAGACCTCGAGACTATAGAACAGCGCATACAGAAGGTTCAGAAACAAGCTACCACAGGTGGTGATAAGTTGGCCAAGCTTCAATACGATGTATTGTGCAAGTATCGTGATGCATTGGTACAGGGCAAGTCGGCTCGCAGCGTATCCTTTGATACCAAGGATGAGCAGAAGGCTGCTAAGGAACTCTTTCTTTTGACTTCTAAGCCGGTGCTGTATGTTTGCAACGTTGACGAGGGCAGTGCTATCAATGGTAACAAATATGTAGAGCAGGTGCGCGAGGCTATTAAGGAGGAGAATGCCGAATTGCTTATCGTAGCGGCGAAGACAGAGGCCGATATTGCAGAACTGGATACTTACGAAGATCGTCAGATGTTCCTTGCCGAAGTGGGATTGGAGGAATCGGGTGTAGCGCGTCTCATTAAATCAGCCTACGCTCTGCTCGACCTTGAGACCTTTATCACTGCTGGTGAGATGGAGGTGAAGGCATGGACCTATCACAAGGGGTGGAAGGCTCCTCAGTGTGCTGGTGTTATTCACACTGATTTTGAGAAGGGATTCATCCGTGCCGAGGTTATCAAATATGACGACTATATCAAATATGGTTCTGAGGCAGCTGTGCGCGAGGCTGGAAAACTCTCAGTAGAAGGCAAGGAGTACATCGTACAGGATGGCGACATCATGCACTTCAGATTTAACGTGTAAAAAGATGATTACTTGGAATCCCCCTCTTGGCATTGGTCCGATACGTTTCTATGCTCTCTTCTGGATGATAGGACTCGCAGGAGCTTACTTCGTAGTGCAGAGACTTTACAAGGAGCAGAAGATTAAGGAAGAGTTGTTTGAGCCCCTATTTTTCTACTGCTTCTTTGGTATCCTCATCGGCGCACGTTTAGGACACTGCCTGTTTTACGAACCTGTCTATTATCTGTCCAGTTTCCCCCATTTCATCGAGATGCTCTTGCCTATCCGTTTCACGGGTTCGGGCATTCGTCTTATCGGTTATCAGGGACTGGCGAGCCATGGTGGTACATTGGGGTTGATGATAGCCTTGTGGCTTTATGTGCGCAAGTATAGGGTGCCTTTGTGGACAGTTCTCGATAATATAGCTATTGCAACACCGGTCACAGCATGCTGTATTCGCTTGGGCAATTTGATGAACTCCGAAATTATAGGTCGTCCTACAGGAGGTGACTTCGGATTCATCTTTACACAGATCGACATGCTGCCGCGCCATCCGGCTCAGCTCTATGAGGCTATCGCCTATGCGCTGTTCGGACTCATCAGCTGGTATCTATACAAGCGTATACCTCGTAAGGTAGGTACAGGATTTTTCTTTGGCTACTGCCTTACTACCATCTTTACTTTCCGTTTTTTCGTGGAGTTCTTTAAGGAGGTGCAGAGTGATTTCGAGGTAGGCATGGCACTCGATATGGGCCAGCTCCTCAGCATTCCCTTCGTCGTGCTCGGCGTATGGTGTATGGTGAATAGCTTCAAGGGCAAGAGTGCAGCGAAAAGCCGATAGTTATGCTTTAATGATGTAAATAAGAATTTGATGGTATCTGAAGCCGCATTCGCCATTGATTTGTGATGCTTATGAAAATCTTTGGCAAGGTTTCTATACTAATAGCAAATGGCAGCGCACTTCACAGTGTGCTGCCACTCTTTTAATTAAGGTTAGGTTTCAATAATAATCAACAAGCGATTCTTACTGTTAGGTTTTGGTTTTTATTTGGGTAAAGAGGTGTTTATCTGTTTCTGATTTCAAAATGCTTTATCTTACCGCTGATCGTTTTGGGGAGTTCGTCAACAAACTCTACTATACGCGGGTATTTATAAGGTGCTGTAGCCTCCTTTACATAGGCTTGTATTTCTTTGACAAGTTCTTTGGGATTTTTTTCACGATACTCTTCAGTGAGTACAATTGTGGCTTTTACTACTTGCCCGCGTATTTCATCGGGGGCTCCGGTGATGGCACACTCGAGTACAGACGGGTGTCGCATCAGTGCACTCTCTACTTCGAACGGACCTATGCGGTAACCTGATGATTTGATGACATCATCCGTGCGGCCTACAAACCAGAAGTATCCATCGCGGTCACGGTAGGCTATGTCGCCTGTGTGGTACCATCCATTGTAGTTTGCCGAAGCGGTGAGTTGGGGATCATGGTAATACTCCTTGAATAGGCCTAGTGGCTTTCTCTCCTTGGTGTATATTACGATCTCTCCCTCTTGGTCGGCTCCAAGTATATTCCCCTCATTATCCATTATCTCTGCACGGTATTGCGGACCGCGTACTCCCATCGATCCAGGTTTTGGCTTACACCATGGATAGGTGCCTATCGATAGTGTTGTTTCTGTTTGTCCGTATCCTTCCATCAAGCATATTCCCGTGAGGCGGTGCCATTCTTCAAACACACTAGGGTTGAGCGATTCGCCAGCTACTGTACAATAGCGTAAGCTACTGATGTCAAATGCAGATATGTCTTCCTTGATGAGGAAGCGGAATACAGTAGGAGGTGCGCAGAACGAAGTGATGCGATGTTTCTCTATTGTGCGCAGGATGTCTGTAGGAGGGAATTTCCCTTCGTAGTCATATACGAATACCGTGGCGCCTACAATCCATTGTCCATAGAGTTTACCCCAGGCCGCCTTACCCCATCCAGTGTCGCTTAGGGTGAGGTGCAGCGAGTCTTCATCGAGGTTGTGCCAATAGCGGGCTGTGATGATATGCCCTAATGGATATGTAAAGTCGTGGCATACCATCTTGGGTTGGCCCGTAGTGCCCGAAGTGAAGTACATAAGCATCGTGTCTGTATTGTCGTTCCTCTCGGGACTGATGAAGGGTGCAGCACTATTGATTCCTCGGTGGAAATCTTTCCATCCTTTAGGGATTATTTCTCCGATGGAAACGAGGTTTTTTAGCGTAGGGCAGTATAGCTTTGCGGCTTCTACATGGTGTATGATTTCTATGTCGCCACAAGCCACTATCGTATGTATATCGGCAGCTTTGCAGCGGTATTCAATATCGTGTTTGCGGAGTAGGTGAGTGGCGGGCACTACGATAGCTCCCAGCTTGTGCAGTGCCAGCATGCATAACCACCATTCGTAGCGGCGCTTCAGGATGAGCATCACCACATCTCCCTTGCCAATGCCTATGCTTTGGAAGTACGATGCAGTACGATCAGAATATTCTTTTAGGTCGTGGAATGTGAAAGTGTGTGCTTCTCCGTCCTCATTGGTCCACAGCATAGCGCGCTTGCTTGGATTCGTCTCAGCCCACGCGTCTACGACGTCGTAGGCAAAGTTGAAGTTCGCGGGTACGCGCACCTCATAGTTCTGCATGAAGTCTTCGTAAGACTCAAAGCTTGTTTGTTTTAGGAATCTTTCCAGCATACGGCTCTTTGCTTTTTTCAATTGTCGCTGCAAAGATATTGCCGCTGTTTCTAACCTCTTTTTCTTTCGCCCTCAATCTTACTGCGATTGCCCACAAAAGAAGCCCCATTCATCAAGGGATGATGGGGCGAATGACGCAATACGTTGGTTGCGTGTATCTTATAGTATGGTTCTACTCTGCTGCCCTATCGGCCGGATGGGATAGTAAATGCTGGATGTTTGCAGAGTAGGACTTCGATACAGGTATCTGCTTGATGCCATCGTGAGTCAGCCTGATGTACATGCCGTCACGGTCATTACGGAAAATCTTTATCTTATTCTTGTTGACGATGTATCCTCGGTGGCAGCGGATGAGATATTCACCGAATTTATTCTCTATAGCCTTGGTCGTGCTGCGTAGCATATAGTTGCATAGTTTGCCGTCGGCCTCGTAGTATATCTTTACATAGTTGTCTTGTGATTCCACATAGTATAGGCTGTCTATACTGATGCTCATTTTCAAGCGGCCTGTACTGTCAACAAGGTGAATTAGCTTAGGGTCTGTGTTGTCATTCTTCTCGTTTACGATATTCATCCCCACGCGATCGAGTAGCAGGCGTTGATAGCGTGTAGTGGCATAGAGCACACATATTATATAAGGTACGATGAGGATAAAGGCCAATACTAATATGGCACGTCCAAGGATATGTAAGAATAGGTTGGGGTCAGTGATTACGAAAAGTTCGGTGAAAATGGTATAAATAAATGATACCATGACCACTTCACCGCCTACCCATAGTATCAGTTGTCCGTTGGTAATGGGGCGCTTGCGGTGCACTTGGTGCAGGATTACCTTGCTCAGTATGAGGAAGGCTATGGCTACAAGGTAAAAGGCTACCGATGCCATTACCATACGAAAACCGCTGAATACCTCGCTACTCTCTTGCTCCTGAAACATCAGTGTGAGCCATGAGGTAGAAGAGTAGGGGCCATATATAACCATGAAAAGGATGGAGAAGAGCACAATGAAGATGACCGAACCGGTCAGTGTACGGCTCTCAAGGAGATATCGTGGTGCTTTCTTTCTTAAGTCCATAATTTGCACATTTAGCTAAGGTTTGTTACAAAATCGAGGCAAAGATACGAAAAAGGATTGAATAAATACAAACTTTCGGGGATTTTCACCCCTATATCATTTTTACCCCTTTGCCCCTGATTTGGCGCGTTTAGTCCCTACGAACCTTCTCTCCGGCCACATCAGCGCCCTTTTAGTTGAGCAGATGAGAGGGAATGTGTACTTTTGCACCGATTTTTTAAGTATTTCGTATGAGAATAATTGGAACCGGTAGTGCGCATCCTAAGCGCACCTTGACAAATGACGACCTGTCGAAGATGATGGATACCAGCGATGAGTGGATTCGTGAGCGTACAGGTATCTGCACACGGCAAATAATTACTGACGAGACCCTTGAGAAACTTGCTGCCAAGGCTGCCCAGCATGCATTGGACGATGCGGGAATAAAGGCGGAAGATCTTGACTATATCATCTGTTCTAATGTAGTGTATGAGTATGCCACTCCTACCATATCGAGCATTGTTGAAGGCATTATCGGTGCCTCATGTCCTTGTGTTGACCTCAATGCTGCCTGCTCGGGATTTATCTATGCCATTGACTTTGCCGATGCGCTGCTGCAGGCAGGCCGTGCCACTAACATATTGGTAATGGCTGCTGAGGAGCCCACCCGCATGGTCGATTGGAACGATCGTAGCACATGTGTGCTCTTCGGCGATGGCGCTGGTGCTATGGTAGTGACACGTGGCGATGACTTGCGTGCTATCAAGGTCTCATCAAAGAGTAATCTTGACGTGCTTCACTACAAGCGCAAACTCGAGCCTACCCCTTTCATCACGAAAAAGGAAGAGCATATCCCGCTCTATATGGCAGGGCAAGAGGTGTTCAAGACTGCTGTCACCTGCTCACTGCGCGACCTCCTGGCTGTACTGTCTGATGCAGGACTTGATAAGGATGATATAGCCTATTACGTGCTTCATCAGGCAAACTTCCGTATCAATGATTTCATCCGTCAGCGGTTCAATATGGATGCATCAAAGTTCCCTTTCAATATGGACAAGTATGGCAATACCTCGTCGGCAAGTATCCCCATGCTACTTGACGAGTTGAATCGTGAAGGAAAGTTAAAAAAAGGCGATTTGCTTGCTTTTAGCGCATTCGGAGCCGGATTTACCTCTGGTGCGTGTATCATTGAATGGAATAAATAACTATATTTGCAGTGCTATTAACAAGTATTAAGGAATTATTATAAGATATAATGATATGGAAAGAAGAGTTGTAATTACCGGTTTGGGTGCTATCAGCCCCGTAGGAAATACTATTGCCGATTTTTGGGAAAGTCTGAAGAGTGGCAAGAGTGGCTTGAACTTTATCCAAGGATTTGATGATGTAGATCTCCCTGTACGCATTGTTGCTCAGGTGAAGGATTTTGACCCCATAGCCAACGGTCTCGAAAGAGCCGATATCCGTAAAATGGACCTCTATTGTCAGTATGCTATCGCTGCAGCTAATCAGGCTGTAAAGGATAGCGGTCTGGTGAGTGGCGAGAATATAGAGCCTGATCGTTTGGGTGTCTATGTCGGTTCGGGAATCGGCGGTATCAGTGTTTTCGTACGCGAAACCGCAAAGTATCTTGAGGAGGGTGCGCATCGTATCTCTCCGCTATTTATCCCCACGATGATTGCCAATATCGCTTCGGGCAATATTGCTATCCGTCACAAGGCTGAGGGTCCCTGCTTGCCTGTGGTGACAGCCTGTGCTACAGGTACTCACTCGGTAGGTGAGGCTTATCATGCCATCAAGTACGGACTTGCCGATGCCATCATTACCGGTGGTGCCGAGGCTGCTGTGCATCCCTTGGCTATCGGTGGCTTTGCCAATAGTCGCGCTCTCACCAATGCCACTACGTTGGAAGATGCTTGCACACCATTTGATGCCCGTCGCAGTGGATTCACTATGGCCGAAGGTGCAGGTGTGCTTGTTCTCGAGGAGTACGAGCATGCAGTGCAGCGCGGTGCTACCATCTATGCCGAGGTGGCCGGCTATGGCAACACATGCGATGCTCATCACTATACCGCGCCGCGCCCTGATGGCATTCCTGCCTCGAAGGCAATCCGCATGGCGCTTGATGAGGCTGGTTATACCTCTGAGGATACTCTTTATATCAATGCTCATGGCACTAGTACCCCGCTCAATGACAAGACCGAGACCAACGCCATCAAGCTTGCCCTTGGTGAAGAGGATGCCCGCAAGGCTTATATCAGTTCTACCAAGTCGATGACCGGTCACATGCTTGGTGCTGCTGGTGGTATCGAGCTCATCGCTACAGCCTTGGCTGTGAAGCATGGTATCGTACCTCCCACCATCAATTACAAGGAGGCCGATCCTGAATGCGACCTCAACTATGTGCCCAACAAAGCCGTAGAGGTCAATCTTACCATGGCTGCGTCTAACTCATTAGGCTTTGGCGGACACAATGCTTGTGTGGTATTGAAGAAGGTGATTTAAGTTTCCAAGTACGTTTGTTCGCATTTGGCATTACAAACTTAAAGACTCATAAATTCAAGAACTTAAAAGGCTCACAAACTATATGGACAGAGAAGAGATAAAGAGTTTTCTTCCCCATCGTGATCCCATGCTTCTTATTGACTCAGTGGATACAGAGGTTGTGACCGATGCCAAGGGCAATGAGTTGACCTATGCCGTAGGCACCTATCATGTGCGTGGCGATGAATATTTCTTGCAGGGACATTTTCCTGACTATCCTGTTGTGCCTGGTGTTATCCTCTGTGAGATGATGGCTCAGTCGTGTGCTATGCTCCTTGGCGATGAGATCAAGAGCAAGCGCCCTCTCTATACGGGTATCGACAATGTTCGTTTTAAATACCAGGTGCGTCCGGGCGATACCATCGTGATACGTTCTACCATTACCGATCGTCGCCAGTCTATCATTTTCGTGAAGGCCGAAGCGAAGGTCGGCGGCAAGCTATGCTGTAGAGGTAATCTCTCGTTTGCGCTGGTTTGAATGACATCACTATAATAGGCTGAGGGGTGCATTAGCACCCCTCAACTTTTTTTCTTACTTACCATTTTACCTCGATGCCCGCGGCATATACGCGCTCAGGGTCGAAGAAGGTGGCGCAGCTGTTTACGAGGTGCTTTGTGTTAGGGTACACCATGCCGTGATATACCTGCTTGCCATTGACGATGAGGCTCACTTTCTGGTCAAAATCGACCATTTCATCGGACAAGTAGAGCGTGAATGCTCCTTTCCTGGCGGGCTTATAGTGCTTGATGTGCTTGATGGGGATGTTCCATCGTGGCTCACGCTGGGTCACCTCATAATCTACGCGGTCTATGGTGAGGAGTATGGTATTTCCCATGATGGTCATCTCGTAGCGGGTGCGTTCATTCCCCCCTGTCGTGTCTCGCTCATGTATGGCAATGTTGTAGAATCCTTGGCGGTAGATACCATCCATGGGGTAGTCTTCCCATACGAAATGGCGTGGGTGCACAGTGCGGGTAAAATGGCTCAGCCAGGGTGTAGTGGGCGAGTAGTCTATGCCGTGTCCGCGGCCAGGGATAAGCTCCACGTGATGACGATACTCCATAGGGTAGCAACGCTGCAGACTGTCGAAGAGTTCATGTGTGCGGGCAGTGAGCAGGTTGCGGGCAAACATATAGTCATTGGCGCCCGTGCGTAGCGAGAACCCTATATGTCCGCAGTTCTCTGCTGGAGCGTCGAATGGTATCTCACCACCGGCCATCGGGCCTGCAGCTGCGAGGTAGTCGGCATAGAATGAGGCTAGGCGCTGACTTCCGTAGCCACCTTCCGAGATGCCAAAGAGGTATACCCTGTTGGCATCTACCTCGCCGCTGACGAATGCTTGACGCAACAAGCGCTCCCAAGCATACTGCTTGGCCCGTTGCCACCAGCGGTAATAGCTACCCTCGTTAGGTATCTGTGGAATGAAGTATAGCGAGGGGGCATCCATAAAGCGTGAGCAAAGGATATACCCTGTGGCCCACTCGTGAGTCTTCGGCCCCGAGCCATGTATATATAAGTATAGTGGCCATCCATTATTGGGTTTTTCGCCCTTGGTACCGTAGTAGTAGGGCATGGTGGCGTTGGGCTCCAGCTCTGCCGGCAGCGGCCACAGTAGCGTATCGGCGTTGGTGAGTGGACGCAATGCCGGCAGTTTGTCCTCCTCAAACTGGCTGTTGGCCTCACACCAGGCCTCCCATATCTGTGCCCGATAGGCCTTCACACTCTTCCATGACAATTTGTGACTATGGTTATACGAGGCCTTGTCGCCATGTAGGCGAGCCGTGAAGTATGTGGCATAGTTCTCTTCCACTTGCTGTCCATGAGCAGTAGTGCAGAGTATGGCTAGTGCCATGCTCAGGATGTTTCTTGCTTTCATAGGTTTATTTGCGTTTTACTATTTCATATGGTACACGTACCGATACTCCACAGCGCATCAGATCGGTGAGGTTAGGATACATACGTGTCACGAACGATTCCCAGTTGCGATGTGTCATCTCCGTCCACCCCGCCTCGGCTAGTGCCAGGGCGCGTGGAAAAGCCATATATGTGGCGCGGTTGATGTCGGGGATAGCTTCGGCCCATAGCGTACCCATTATGCCCAGCACATGACTCTGCTCCTCGGCAGAGCGTCCATATCCAGGGTCCAGTGTGTAGCAGTTTTCGAGTGTTGATAGCGGCATGCCCCAGTTGTTGTGCTCTGGGAGATCATTCTTCCACTGCGGATAGTCCAGGTAAGCATATTCGCCAGGTGCCATGATGATGGGGTGTCCGTGCTGCTTGGTGAGGGTCAGGCAGGTAGGAGTGAGTCCATAGCGCCATGTGACGAGGGTTACGTCTTCGGGGTATGGGAAGAGGTAATCATTGGCTGGCGGATATATATTGTCCAGTTCACACCATAGTATAGGTCGCTTGCCAGCTTCGCGTACCGTCGCTAATATGCGGTCAAAGAAAGGCGTCATCAGTTGTGTCGCTTTGGTGTATCCGGCCTTCAGCATCATCTGTTGGCAGTCCTCACACTTTGCCCAGTTGGCTGGTACGGCAGCCTCGTCGCCACCAAGATGTATGTAGGGTGAGGGGAATATGCCAGCTAGCTCTCTGATGACATCTGCCAGTACCTTGTAGCTCTGTTCATTGGCTGCGCATACCATGCGGTTGGTTGTATGCCCCACCACCACCGTGTCGTGCTTCAGGTGTGTGCAGCTCAGTTCTGGGTATGCAGCCAGTATGGCTACCGTATGTCCGGGGATATCCACTTCGGGGACAACCTCAATGTGGCGTTGCGCTGCGTAGTCGATAATCTCGCGCAATTCCTCTTGCGTATAATGCTGCGCGCTAGCCAGCTTGGGGTGGCTATGAATGGCTACGCGCCATCCCTGGTCGTCGGTAAGGTGCAGCTGCAACACGTTATACTTATATTTAGCCATTTGGTCGATGAAGAATTTCACATCTTCCATAGGTATGAAGTGGCGTGCTGGGTCGAGCATCAGTGCTCTATACGTCAGTCGTGGAGCATCGTCAATCGTTACAGGCATCATCTCCTTGCGTGCTGTGGCTATGGCATCGCCCATCATTAGCTGGTCCATGGTCATCGTGGCGCGGTATAGTGCAGTTACAGAGCTACCCGTGAGTGTTATTCCCTTGTCTCTCACCTCTATGCGGTAATGTTCATCGCCTTGCAGCGAAGGGTCTAGTGATAGGGATATATCCCCCTTCGTCCCATGCGTTGCGATGTCCATCCTCACCCCCGTGCGCTGCTCAATGATGTTGGCCAGTGTCGTGGCCACAAAGCGTAGTTCAGGGTCCGTGTCTATGATCAGGCAGCGCCCCTCCACGAATCGGTAGGGTTTCCCCTTTACCTGTGTTACGGAGTTAGGCATCGGGAGCAGTGCCGATAGGTTATCTTGTGCATGGGTGCACCATATGGTACCTAGTACCAATACTAATGTGTGTAATACTCTTTTCATCGGGGTTTGTCATATGTTTTTCTGCCACAAAGATAATAAAGAAAATGCATATTTATTTTCATGCTCCGAAATAATCTGCTATCTTCGCATTTTAGTAAACCAAAAATACAAAAAAACTCACAAACTTAAAAACTTAAACTCATATGAATATAGGCGACAAGGCTCCCGAACGCTTGGGAGTGAATGAGAATGGCGAAGAAATATTGCTCAGCCACTATCGTGGCAAGAAGGTAGTACTCTATTTCTACCCTAAAGACAATACATCGGGCTGTACAGCTGAGGCCTGCAGCTTGCGCGACCACTATGCAGAGTTCCGTGCCAGGGGCTACGAGGTGATAGGCGTGAGCATCGACAGTGCTTCTTCGCACCGTAAGTTTATCGACAAGTACGAGCTCCCCTTTACCCTCATTGCCGACACCGATAAGGAGCTGGTACAGGCTATGGGCGTGTGGGGCGAGAAGAGTATGTATGGTCGCAAGTATATGGGCACCTTCCGCACCACCTTCGTGATTGATGAGAACGGTATCATCGAGCAAATCTTCCTTCCCAAGGAGATCAAGACCAAGACCCACGCCGAGCAGCTGTTGGGGTAACACTTAGTCTCTCTTCTGACTAGACCTAACAATCCTCCACGTACCTTTCCGTAGTTATGCGAGTTGCCACGTAGAGGGGCTGTGTACGATACAAAACGGCAGCGATATCGCATCGCTGCCGGTTCTCGTTTCTTCTTTTTTGCATCAATCTGAAAAGTCTTCTTTAGCTCTTTTTTTAGTTTAGTTCTTGTTTTCTTTCTAGCTGGTCTAATTTAGTTTAGCTTGGTTCGGTCTAGGTTTTTCGTGGTAATAGATTTGTTTGTTGTCGTTGGTCTGGATGGTTTTAGTCTATATCGATGAGTTGCATCTTCTTGTTGAAGGTGAGTTCTACGCGGTTGTTGAGTTTTACCTCTATCTCGTGGCGATCGCGCTCCATCTCGCGTCGGTCTCGCTCTATCTTGGTAGCTTTAGCCTCGGGATACTGCTCCTTGATGACCTTCTCTATGGCTGCGGGCACTATACCTTCGGGCAGCGGTTTCCCCATGCAGTCCACCTCTGTCCAGTTGCCCTTGCGGTCAAATTCCACCTTGCTACCGTCGGTGAAGATTACGTCGTAACTCAGCTCCACGATGTCAAACTCCCTGCGTGCCAACGACACCTTGGCCTCTGAGAAGTAGGTTGATAAGAAGGTCTGCGCCTTTTGGGGCAGTTGGCTCACATTGATAGGCTTGTAGTTATCGGCCTTGAGGTTAGTTACCAGGGCAAACATACATGCGAGGATAAGCATCATCTTTTTCATAATGGTTCAGTTTTTTTATGGTTCTACATTCTAGTTGTTCATTATTTACACGACAAAAGTAGAACCCAATTCTGAAAAGAATCTGAAAAGTGATTTTTTTCTCTTTTTTTTCAGACCTGGTTTCAGTGTTGCGTCCTACCTATATGTAACAATGGTTTGGGGATGATGGTTTAGGGTTATGAGTCTTCTCAGTCTATCACCCAACCGGGATAGTGGGGTTTGGTTTTTTGTGGGTCATAGTGCAATGCCTCTACGTCAGGTATGCGTATCTTGTATGTTCGCTCCGATTTGTTGTTCATCGTATATTCACGTAGCCAGGGGTTCTCCTCCTTAAGTTGTGCCACCGTCACTCCATGTTTCTTGGCAAATGCCGTGAGGTCGTCGATCTGCTGTGTGGTGGTGACGATTTCCTTGGGTGGTATGTAGGGGTACAGTTGCGAGCGTTTCAGTACGAATCCGTAGGCTTTGGGGTTCTCCAGTACGAGTTTGGCTGTCAGTATGCGGAACATATAGCGTGAGGTCTCCTCCACGAGCCATAGGTCTAGTGCTTTATCTGCTCCTTGTTGTTCTAGTCGGCGCGATATGCCGTTCTGTCCGCCATTATAGCTTGCGGCTACTGTCATCCAGTCGCCATACATCTCGTACGACTCCTTCAGATAGGCACAAGCAGCGCGTGTGGCCTTTTCTATGTTGTATCGTTCGTCAATGTTGATATTCACTTCCAGTCCGTATTGGCGTCCTGTGGTTTGCATGAATTGCCATAGTCCGGCTGCTCCTGCTGTGCTCCGTGCAGTGGGGCTCAGGTTGCTCTCTATTACCATGAGGTATTTCAGGTCGTCGGGCACGCCGCACTCTTTCAGTATAGGTTCCACGATGGGGAAGTATCTGTTTGCCCGCTTTATCATCAGCAGTGTCAGTTGGTGCGAGTAGGTGAATGCCGTTATCTCGCGGTCCATGCGTTCTCTGAGGTCTGCTCTATTGAGTAGTATGGTCTCATCGGCAAAGTGCACCTTGTCGGGTACTTCGGGCGATACGGCCAGTGCGGCCACCTTAGCTTGTGGCAGTTCTTTGTCGGTAAGCTGCTGGTGCCCCATGAGTAGAGGTATCGATGCTCCCAACCCCATGAACAGGGCGGCGCTGAGTGTACGTTGTATGATATGTTTTCTTTTCATATGATATATTTATGATGTATATTACATTATTCTACGATTGCGCTGCATACTTTATCTTGCCAGGCACGTGCTTGAGACAGTTTCAGTACGTTTTGGTTTAGGATGACGAATGCGAGTGTGTGTCCGTTCGTTGCATGTGCATACCCGGCTAGGGTGCTCACACCGGTCATGCTTCCTGTTTTGGCTACGATGCGCCTCCTCATGCTCTTGGTGCCCATGCGTCCCTTTAGTGTGCCGTCGATGCCGCTGTGGGGCAGAGCTTCGGTGATCATGTCATAGATCGCTTTCTGCGAGTAGGCATAGCGTAGGTAGTCGAGCAGCAGGTGTGCGGTTATCATATTGTAGTTCGATAGGCCACTGCCATCCACGATCTTGTGTGGGTATACGCTCTTGCTGGCTTCGTTGGCTCTATAGGTCTTGTGCATGATGGTAAGTAGCGAGTCTATCCTCTTTACGGCATCTTTGGCTGAGGCGTATGGCTGCATATCGGCAGCTGCCAAATGATATAGCAGGGCTTCGGCGTCCAGGTTGTCGCTCTCCTTGAGGGCTTCGTTTACCACGTCGGCGATAGGCCTTTGTATCGAAGCTATCGTTTGTGCCTGGGGCGGACAGATGCCGTATCCGAAGTGTGTGGCTCCTATGCCGTATCGTAGCATTCGCTCGGTGAAAAGGGCAAAAAAGTGTTCGTCCGAGGTCTGTATGCTCAGTTTCTTCGTGTGCGACCGTTCCACATTCCCCGACACCACGATACGGTTGCTCCCCTCTTGCCAGTCGCGTGTGATGTGTAGCGCACCTGCCGAGTCATTGTAGCATACTGCACGGTTGTCAATTTCGTACCACGACGATGTGGGCAGGCATACCACCATGGGGATGCTGTCTCTCGTGGTGGGTGTCACACACACCTCTACGCAACCCTTTTCGAGCAGTAGGGGTGAGTAGTAGGGTTGGAATGAGGCGGGGGCATCGTCCCAGCACCATCCGCTCCCCCAATAGGTGGTGTCGGCCATGCTCACATCGGCCATCACTGCACCAGTGATGCTGCGTATGCCCGCTGCGGGGATAGCTTCGATGAGCCTGTTGAGGTCGGCCACTGTAAACTCAGGGTCAAAGCCTCCCACTACATAGAGGTCTCCATGCAGTATGCTGTCGGCGCCCAGTGTGCCGGTATAGCGTAGCTCGGTATGCATGGCATAGTCGGTCCCCAAGCGATCTAGCGCCGTGATGGTGGTGATCAGTTTCTGTACCGATGCCGGTCGGCATAGCTTGTTGGCCCTGTGCTCATAGAGCATCCTGTCGGCCGTGAGGTCATACACCGCCACCGAGGCATCGGCATGGTTGAGCAGTGCATCGCCTAACAGCGCATCCATGCGTGTACTGATGCTTTGCGCCACCGCACCGAAGCACGATATAGCCCCAATGCATACCAGTAAAAATCGTCTATATGCGGTTTCCATACCGCGAAATTAAATAAAAATCAGCGATTTTGTATATTTTATCGATATTTTCATGTAACTTTGTATTTTAGATTATCATGGCATCCGTCTGAATGAACAGAAAATAAGACATCAATCATAGTATGAAAAGAAAAACAGATTTATTTACTAACATTATGAAGAAAACGCTTTTAGCTCTTGTAGCATGCTTCATGGCCCTCACAAGTGCCATGGCACAACGCACCTACACATTCAACGCCACTGCGCTCAATGTGGATGGTCTGCCCGAGAAAATTTCATTTATCACAGTCAACGAGGGTGCCCCTGGCGCCGAGGGAGCTGCGCTGATGGGTAATGCCATTGCAAAGCAAAACTGGGACATCGTAGGTCTCTCTGAGGACTTCAACTACCACTCTGAGCTCACTGCTCCCCTGGCCAGCTACTACCACGTAGGCACTCACCGTGGTGGCGTGTCAGGCTTGAGCAACAACACTGACGGCCTCGGTCTGCTCGTAGCCAAGCGCGACGGCACAGGCTTCTCTGGCGAGAGTTGGACAGGCTGGAGCACCTACAACGGCTACACCGATAGCGGTGCCGACGGCCTCATCAAGAAGGGCTTCCGCTACTATGCCGTGACCATTGCCAGCGGCATTGTCATCGACGTATATGTACTCCACATGGATGCCGATAGCAACTCTGGCGATATCAAGGCTCGTGAGACTCAGCTTGCTCAGCTCGCTGCTCACATCAAGGGCACCAGCAACAAGCGCCCCATCCTCATCATTGGCGACACCAACTGCCGCTACACCCGTGAGCACCTGCAGACTGGCTTCATCGACGTCATCAATGCCGATAGCCGCTTCACCATCAAGGATGCATGGGTCGAGAAGGTATGGAATGGCCAGTACCCCACCTATGGTGCCGATGCCATGATGTGGTACAATGCTCCCTACAACAACAATACCGGTGAGGTGGTCGACAAGATCTTCTATATCAACAACACCGAGTCGTCGCTCACCATCGAGGCCAACAGCTACCTGCACAACACCTCTTTCGGCGTGTCTGACCACTACCCCGTAATCGTCAACTTCACCGTTACCGACCCCACCGCCAAGGCACTCACCGCAGCTGAGAAAGAGGCTGCCAACACCTTGGACGATATTCAGGGAGGCAACACCACCTCAAAACCCACATGGTTGGGCGAGCAGGTCGTGAGTGGCAATAGCTACTACGTGATGAATGTGGGCACAGGCCAGTACATCAAGGTGGGTGCTACCTGGCAGACCCAAGCCACAACAGGCTATGCCGGCACACCCATCACCGTTACAGCCCTCTCCGATGGCACCTATTCACTGGCCACTGTAGGCAATAGCCGCGGCAACAAGCTCACTGCTACCGAGTATCCCTACATGGACGGTACCGATAGCGAGGCTCACGCTTGGACTCTCACTCCGGTCAACGCATCGGGCACCACATGCCAGTACATTATCGAGGGTGGTCTGGGTGCGCTCACCACCACTACCGAGACGGGCAATGTGCTCAAGACCGTAGCCAAGAACACCTCCGATGACAATCAGCGTTGGGTATTCCTCACTGCCGATGCTATCCGCCGCGAGATGGTCAAGGCTAGCACCGACTACCCCTTCAACTTCACTCCGCTGCTACCCTCTGCTGACTACGACAAGATGGAGGCCG
>JAFOYZ010000137.1 GCA_017424485.1 Bacteroidaceae bacterium | reverse complement strand
GGGCACCAACCGTATCGTACAGACGGTGACTCTCCCTGCCGGCGACTACCGCGTGCTCATTGATATGCGCTACGAGTGCACCAACCAACAGAGCAACGATGGACGCCGTGTAGTAGCGTCGGGCAATACGAATACCTCCTACACAGGAATCAAGTATGCCGGCACTACGGATTATCGCTACCCCGCGCAAAATGCCTCATGGGAGCTTATGCCCTATGACTTCACCCTCACCGAACGTGGTGAGGTGGAGATCAGTCTTGGCTTTGCCACCTCGGCAAGTGTGGGAGCAGCCAACAATACGCTGCTGTATATCGACAATGTACGTTTATTGAGGAAGAATACCCATGTGGAGGATGTCATCGATGCGTTGCAGCAGGCAGCCCTCGTCGATGTGTATTCGCTTCAAGGGGTACGCCTGCGCAGTGCAATGCCTGTAAATGTAGCCTTGCATGGACTCCCAAGCGGTGTATACATCGTGGCAGGGAAGAAAGTGACGGTTCAGTAATGGCAGACGATGAACGTGATAGGTGTAAAAATCAGAAAAAAGACATTTAGTTGAGTCCCTTACGTCGACTGATAACGACGTAGATGATGATGGGGGCGCCTATGATGGGGGTGATGGCATTGATAGGAAGTAAGCCATTGTCTCCTGGGAGTGTGCTGATGAGGTTGCACAGTAAGGCGATGGTGGCACCACAGAGAAGTGTGGTGGGAAGTAGTGTGCGGTGGTTGCCGGTTCCCAAGAGCAGGCGGGCCATATGTGGAACAGCCAACCCAATGAAGTTGATAGGACCACAGTAGGCGGTGGTGACAGCAACGAGCAGTCCCGTAGAGAGGAGTAGCAACGAACGGGTACGTCGGATATTGATGCCTAGATTCTTGGCATAGCGTTCGCCCAAAAGAAGGGCGTTGAGTGGCTTGATGAGGCAGATGGCTATGACAAGTCCGATGAGGATAAACAGCGAGAAGAGAGGGAGGCTGTGTCGGGATACGCCGCCAAAGTTGCCCATCCCCCACATCATATAAGACTGTACGCCTTCGGCAGTGGAGAAGAAATTGAGCAGCGATACGGCAGACGATACGATATAGCTTATCATCATTCCCACGATAAGCAGCATGGCATGGCTGCGTAGGCGCGCGGCGAAAAGTATTATGAGCAAGGTGACGAGCAGCGCACCTGCAAAGGCTGCGGCCACGAGGGCAATGGAGCCACTGAAGAAAAGGTTACCGGCAGGGATGAGTCCGCCAAAGAGCAGGAGCACGATGGCAGCACCGAGTCCGGCACCCGAGTTGATGCCCAGGATATCGGGGCCTGCCAATGGGTTGTTGAAGGCTGTCTGCAGCATCAGACCCGATACAGAGAGCGCGGATCCGGAGAGTAGGGCGGTGAGTGCTTGGGGTAGTCGCGACTCGAGGATGATGTAAGCCCATGCAGCCTTCGATGGCTCACCACCGAAGAGGATATGGATAACCTCGCCTATCGGAATGCGTACAGAACCATACAGCAAGTTGGCGAGAAAAAGGATCACTATGCAGAGGCTTAGTGTGAACAGACAATGATGTGTACAGGATATTTTCTTCATTATAGTTTATGGAAATAGCGTAATGTATCGGCCGGTAGTAATGCCGGGTGCAGTATCTTGATATAGTCGTGCAAGAGACGTTCGGGGTGGAAGGGCGTCTCTTCGTAGAAGATGAGTTCAGCGGAATTGCACCCATAGACGTTATCGTTACGATAGGCGCTGAAGAGTGTGTAGGGTTGGAATATTTGTCCGAGGTGGTGTAGGCGCATGCGTTGGCGGCTGTTGTTGTAGCGGATAAGCCAAACGTCGGCTTGCTGGCCACGCTCAAGTACGGTCTCGAAGGAGAGGGGTACTGAACCGCTCTTGGTGTTGTCGTCGAAAATGTATCGTCCACCAGCATCGGTGATAAGTTGTGCCATGGTGCTGCGTCCGCCCGGTACGTACCAGGCCGAACCATTCTGCGTATCGAAGAGTACGGTGGAGCGTTGCTGCTCGGGAATAGTATCTGTAAGCTCCTTTAGCGCGTCATACTGAGATTCGATGGCATTGAATAGTGAGTCGGCTTCGTGTCCCTTACCGAAAAGTCGGCCATAGAAGCGAATCCACTCGGCTCGTCCTAATGCCGTAGTCTCCATATAGTCAGCGCACTGTACGATGGGGATGCCCAAGCTCTCGAGGTTGCCATAGGTGCTGGCGTTCTCGTATGGTGAGAGCAGGATGAGGTCGGCATCGAGGCCAATGATGCGCTCGCGGTCGGGGGTCATGGCACTGCCGATATCGCTGATGCGACCTGCAATCAATGCCTCGCTGATTCGTGAATTGGCGATGTACTCTGCTTCGCAAACTCCGATAAGGGCATCGAGCATACCCATCTCCTCGATGAGGCTACTATGGGTGGCGGTAAAGGAGATAACACGGGAGTATCTTGATTTGTCGTTATCGTTTATCCTAAACGCCTGCAGCAGTTTGCCTTTGTCCCACGGACTATGTATCTGCACTTCTGTGTAGCCTGTATACTCGATGAGGGTAAGGTACTCGGCGTGGCGGAGCACTAGTGTGTCGCCCTGAGTGCCAGTATGGTGCTGTTGGCCTGTATGGCATGAGGTGAGTGCACATGTAAAGGCGATGGCAACTATGATTATATAATGGGATAGATGCTTCATTGTGTACTAAAGCTTTAGGGTGAGTGATAGTCTGAACTGGCGGCCTGGCATAGGGTAGTATTGGATAATCTCGTAATGGGTATTGGTGAGATTGATGGCCTCAGCCTGGGCGATGAAGGTTGTGTTGCGTAGGGCGAAGTTACGTGATAGGGTTAGTGTGTGTTCGGTATAGGGGGCTATGCGGTAACGGGCAATTTGCTCTGACATGCTGTAGCGCTCGCTTGAAGCAATCATTGAGTAGCCTAAGTTTATCCAGGGAGTGGAGAGTAGCAGACGCAAACTGCCGCTGTGTAGAGGAGTGTAGGGGAGTTGTACACCATATCCTTGGGTCTCGGGGTGGGTGACATCGATAGCATGCTGAAATGTGTAGCTGGCACTGATGCTCAGTGCTGTCTGGGGGGCAAAGCGTAGTTGGGTGTTGAGGGTGGCATCAAGACCGGTGATATGTACGCGTCCATAGTTGGCCATCTTCCATACATAGGTGGTGGGGAAGGCCACAATCTTGTCGGTGATATTGTTGAAGTAGCCGTCGGCTGTGATGGAGAGTGTTTCCATGCATCCTATCCGCGGAGCCTGCCATGTGATGCCAAAGGTATATTCGTGGGCATTCTCGGGACGTAGCTCGCGATTGCCTGTGGCTTTGTAATATAGCTCGTTGAATGTGGGCATGCGGAAGGTGTTTTTGTACATTAGTCGCAGATATAGGGGTGTGTAGAAGGGACGTATGGAAGCACTGATTGTAGGGGTGAGTTTTTGGGTTGTTGAAGTTTGGATATTCTTAGAGGTATGGGTAGTCTCGTTGATGAGAGTACCTAGCAGTATGCCGCGTACGTTGAGCCAATGGTTGTGGTATTGCGTTTGCAGTGCCGTGAGTGAGGTGTAGCGGGTAGGGGATGTGAAGTTGGGTATATCACTGTTGAGTGTGTTGATATAGCCGTCTTGTGCTGCAGATAGTTGCCATTGCCATGTGGGGCGATAGAGTAGGGTGGCTTGCAGGTAATACTCATGTTGGCCAAACTTTTCGGCATATTTTCCGCCCTGGTATTTGACGTTTGTTTCGGAATAATGGCTATACCCATAAGTGTATTTGGCGATGGAACGCAACTGCCACTTGGGGGTCCACTGCTTGGCATAGCGGGCTTGCGCGAAGAGGTTTTTCTCGGTGAGTCGTTCGGTGCTGTGGTTGTTGTATAGGATTACGGCTCCAGGCAGTCCGCGCTCAGAGTCATAGTAGTATAACTTGCCGTCAAAGGTGCTGGTGCTGTCGATGCGGTGCTGAAGGTTCCACTCTTCAGATAGTTGATATACGTCGGTGTTGGTGCGATTTTCCTTAATTACTCTGTTGGCATTAGGAAGGGTGAAAGGGTATTGCCCGTGTGCGGTGGTAAGGTTGTAGCTCATGCCTACCTGTGTGTGTGTACCTATCTTATGGGTAGTACTCAAGGATGGACTGAAATATCCGAACGAACCGCCTTGTAGAGTGGCGTAGAGGCTATACGCTTTATCCTGAGGTAACCATTGCTGACTGCTCATATTGACTAAACTTCCCGATGCCAGGGCGCGGGCACTGCTCAGTAGGTCGTTCCCTTGTCCTACATGTAGTGATATGCCGTTTAGGGAACTGGATGCATAGCGGCCGAGGTCTATCTGACCAGCTAAGCAGTTACCCATTACCACGTCGTCATAACTAACTGCTGTGTGCGTGGCACCGAGTCCGCGTACCGATACGGTTTTTAATCCTCCTATGCCGCCATAATCCCTTACCATGGTACCTGCAAAATGGCGTATGGCCTCGGCTGCATTTTGTATGGCGAGTTGGCGCATCTCCTCTTGCTTTATCTCCTGGGTGGATGTAGTGGCGGTTACTTGCGTGGAAATACGCTGGGCTTGTACTTCAACATCTTCTATAATGTGCGTTGATGTCAACGTAGAATCGAGCACTTCAGCGTGAGCCGAGCACAATACACCTAAAATCAAAAAACCTGCAATTGCAGTTCTTCTTGTTTTATTCATGTTGGGGTAATGAATAAACCTCTTTATTAGCCAAGTCTCTTTCCTCGAGAGCACAGGGCGTAAAACACACTCTCATGGTCTTGCAGGTCTTCTGACTCGCTCCAGCTGTTCGCCTTCCCACCTTCATGTAAGGCAGTGGCAAGTGTGTGGATTGAACAGCTTCTTTCTGAGCACACAGCAGCGGGACTGTTCGGGATTCTCACCCGATTCCCTTTTCATCCTATCATCCTGTAGGGGATTACGGAACAAAACCGGTCTAAAGGTAGTGCTTTTTTTTTGATGCGACAAGCGAAATCTTGATTTAGTGATAAAATTGCCTCAACAGATACAATTATTCCCTTAGAATTGCTTAACTTTGTACAATTACAATAAAATTTGGCTTTTTTATGTATAGTGACAAATCGCTTTATGTGGCCCATTCTTCGTCTGGGCCTATACATCTGATAGGTAGTATGGCCAATCGTCATGGACTCATAGCCGGTGCTACCGGAACGGGTAAGACCGTCACCTTGCAGGTACTTGCTGAGACCTTCTCACAGGCTGGCGTACCTTGTTTTATGGCAGATATGAAGGGAGACCTTTCAGGTATCTCTCAAACGGGTAAACTTAGTGGGTTTATCGAGAAACGTTGTGCGGAATTTGGCCTTAATACAGCCGATCTTGCATTTGCAGGATGTCCCGTGCGTTTTTATGATGTATATGGTGAGCAGGGACATCCTATGCGTACGACCATCGCTAATATGGGGTCTATGCTCTTGTCGCGTCTGCTCGAACTCAACGATACTCAATCAGGGGTGTTGGCTCTGACTTTCCGAATTGCCCAAGATGAGGAGTTGCCATTAGTTGACATGAAAGACTTGCGTCTCATGCTTGACTATGTGGCTAAAAATGCCGATCGCTATTCTACCACCTATGGCAATGTGTCTTCTGCAACTATTGGCGCTATTCAGCGTTCGTTGCTTACGCTGATGGAGCAGGGAGGCGACAAATTCTTTGGTGAACCTGCATTTGATATCTATGATTTATTGCAGACTGAGGGTGGATGTGGCGTGATGAATGTTCTTGCTGCGGATCGCCTCATGCTGCAACCCAAGCTATACTCTACCTTCTTGATGTGGCTGCTTACCACTTTGTATGATAAAATGCCCGAGATAGGTGATATGGAATTGCCCAAGATGGTGTTCTTCTTCGATGAGGCCCATATGTTGTTTAAGGATACTTCAAAGGCGTTGACAGATAAGATAGAGCAGATTGTACGTCTTATTCGCTCTAAGGGAATAGGTATCTACTTTATAACTCAGTCGCCCAACGATTTGCCTGAGGCAATTCTAGGCCAGTGTGGCAATCGTGTACAGCATGCATTGCGCGCATTTACACCTAAGGATCAGGCTGCAGTGAAGGCTGCTGCACAAACCTTCCGCCCCAACCCGGCTTTCTCGACAGAACGCGAGATACTAGAACTGGGTACAGGGGAAGCCCTCGTGTCGTTTCTTGACGAGAAGGGTGCTCCTTCGATGGTAGAGCGAGCAAAGATACTCTTCCCTCTGAGTCAAATAGGTGCCATCACAGTCGAACAGCGGCAGGCAATCAATGCATCATCGCGCGTTGCAGGAAAATATGATACGCTGGTGGATCGTGAATCGGCATTCGAAAAGATTGTGAAGCAGCGCGAAGAAACAGAACTGCAGGCTGCCAAAGCCAAGGAGGAGGAAGCTAGTAAAGAAGAGAAAGAAAGGAAAGAAAAACAGGAATCGAAAAAGAGCTCGGCAAGGAAGAGTGCTTTGGCTGCGGCTTTGGGTACGGCGGTTACCTATTTTGCCAAAACTGTAGCGACCCAACTCGCTCGCAATATAGTGGGTAGTACGGGCAAGAAAACTAAAACTACAACAAAGAAGAATACAAAGAAAAAGAAGTAAACTGGCTTTTCGCTCAGTTGCACTAACTTTAGCTTGTTTTTGCAAACTGAAATTAGGCTGCACCTCGGAAAAATGCAAGTAAACTTGCTTTTTCTCTCGGTTTGCACTAATTTTGCATCCTCAAATACATAACATTGAAAGAAATGAACGTATTAGAACTTTCAGAACAAGAAATTGTAAGACGTAACAGTCTGAACGAATTGCGTGCTATGGGTATCGAACCCTATCCTGCCGCAGAGTATGTGACCAACGCTTTTTCTACCGATATAAAAGAGGAGTTCAGCGACGAAGCTGAGCCTCGTCAGGTATCTATCGCCGGCCGTCTGATGAGCCGCCGTGTGATGGGTAAGGCTTCATTCATCGAGTTGCAGGACTCAAAAGGTCGTATTCAGGTATATATCACTCGCGACGACATCTGCCCCGAGGAGAACAAAGATATGTACAATGTGGTGTTTAAGCGCTTGCTCGATATCGGTGATTTTGTTGGTATCGAGGGTGTGGTATTCCGCACACAGATGGGCGAGATTAGTGTACATGCCCACAAGCTCACCGTATTGTCAAAGAGCATCCGTCCGCTCCCCATCGTAAAGTACAAGGATGGTGTGGCTTACGATAAGTTTGATGACCCCGAACTGCGCTATCGTCAACGCTACGTCGATCTCGTGGTAAACGATGGCGTGAAGGAAATTTTCATCAAGCGTAACAAGGTGTATACCTCAATGCGTGAGTTCTTCAATACACGCGGCTACATGGAGGTAGAGACCCCCGTACTGCAGTCAATTCCTGGTGGAGCGGCAGCACGCCCCTTTATCACTCATCATAATGCATTGGACATCCCCTTGTACCTGCGTATTGCCAACGAACTCTACCTAAAGCGTCTTATCGTAGGTGGTTTCGAGGGCGTATATGAGTTCTCAAAGAACTTCCGTAACGAGGGTATGGACCGCACACATAATCCCGAGTTTACCTGTATGGAGATTTACGTATCATACAAGGACTACAACTGGATGATGGCATTCACTGAGCAGATGCTCGAGAAGATTTGTCTCGATGTGAACGGTACTACCGAAGTGCAGGTGGGCGATAACGTGATCAGCTTCAAGGCTCCCTTCGCACGCCGCACCATGACAGAGGCTATCAAGGAGTTTACCGGCATTGATATCACCGGTATGGATGAGGCTCAGTTGCGCGATGTATGTAAGCAACTCAATATCGAGATTGACGACACCATGGGTAAGGGTAAACTCATTGACGAGATCTTTGGTGAGAAGTGCGAGGGCAACTACATACAGCCTACCTTCATTACCGACTATCCCATTGAGATGTCGCCCCTTTGCAAGCGTCATCGCGAGAACCCCGAGCTAACCGAGCGTTTCGAACTTATGGTCAACGGTAAGGAACTGTGTAATGCCTATAGTGAGCTCAACGACCCCATCGACCAGCTGGGCCGCTTCCAGGAGCAGTTGCGCTTGAGCGAGAAGGGCGATGATGAGGCTATGTTCATTGATAACGATTTCGTACGTGCACTTGAGTATGGTATGCCTCCTACCTCTGGTATGGGTATCGGTATGGACCGCCTCGTGATGCTCATGACTGGCCAGCAGACAATTCAGGAGGTACTCTTCTTCCCGCAGATGCGCCCTGAGAAGAAGTCGCCAAAGGACCCCGCAAGCAAGTATATGGAGATTGGAATCGCCGAAGAATGGGTGCCCGTAATCCAGAAGGCTGGATACAACCTTGTGGCTAATATGCAGGGCGTGAATCCGCAGAAGGTACACATGGATATCTGTGGTATCAACAAGAAGTATAAGCTCGACCTCAAGAACCCCACAGTGGATGAGGTGGCAGCTTGGATTGAGAGAATAGGATAATATTTCAAGGAATTCAGGAGTTGCAGAAGTTCAGGAGTTCAGACAAATGTATTGTCATAACTAAGCAAAGTCGACTGTCCTTAATCGGAAGTATTGTCTGAACTTCTGAACGAAGCGAAACTCCTGACTCCAGAACTCCTAAAGAATAATAATGAGTTTCCCTCAAGGTAAAGTAGCAATTATGGGTGGCGGTAGCTGGGCTACCGCCATTGCCAAAATGATCCTCAACAACGAGGACTCTATAAACTGGTATATGCGACGTGATGATCGCATAGCGGACTTCAAACGTACGGGGCATAACCCCGGTTACTTGTCATCAGTGCACTTTGATGTAAACCGCATCAATTTCTCGTCAGACATAAACCAGGTAATCAAGGAGAGCGATGTCTTGGTATTCGTTACTCCATCACCATATTTGAAGTCGCACCTCAAGAAGGTGAAGACTAAACTTCACGACAAGTTCGTGGTGACAGCCATTAAGGGTATTGTGCCTGAAGAGAATATGTTGGTGTCTGACTATTTCCATAAAGAGTATCATGTGCCTTACGATAATATCGCTGTTATAGCAGGTCCGTGCCATGCCGAGGAAATAGCACTTGAACGTTTATCGTACCTCACGGTAGGTTGTAGTAATCGTAACAATGCACTCAGTTTTGCGCAGAAACTCAACTGTAGTTATGTAAAAACTACTGTAAGTGATGATGTGACCGGTATAGAGTATAGCTCGGTGCTGAAGAATGTGTATGCCATTGCAGCCGGTATCTGTAGTGGTTTGAAGTATGGTGATAACTTTCAAGCTGTGCTTATGAGTAATGCCTTGGTAGAAATGTCACGCTTCATAGACTTCGTTCATCCACTCAAACGTGTCGTAAGTGAGTCTGTATATATGGGCGATCTCTTGGTGACTGGTTATTCGAACTTTAGCCGCAATCGAGTGTTTGGTTCAATGATAGGTAAAGGGTATTCAGTGAAGAGTGCACAACTTGAGATGGAAATGGTGGCTGAAGGTTACTACGGCACCAAATGTATCAAGGAAATCAATCGCAAATACCACGTCAACATGCCCATCCTTGATGCGGTATATAACATCCTTTACGAGCGCATCTCGCCCGTGATTGAGATCAAGTTACTGACAGATTCAATAAGATAATTATTTAATAAGGTAAATAAGATGAAAAATATTGCATTGAACATTGATAAGACCGCAGGTTTTATCGCCGAAGGAGCCGTAAAAGCATACGCTCCTAAAGTACAGGAAGCATTGGAGATGCTCGAGAAGGGCACAGGTCTCGGTAACGACTTTTTGGGTTGGCTTCACCTCCCCTCAAGCATCACCGAAGAGCACCTCAACGACATTCAGACTACAGCAGATACTCTGCGCGAGCTCTGCGATGTAGTGGTAGTGGCAGGTATCGGTGGCAGCTATCTTGGTGCACGTGCCGTGATAGAGGCACTCAGCAACAACTTCCACTGCTACCTCAAGGGTAACAATCCCGCCATCATCTACGCTGGTCACAACATCAGCGAAGACTATCTCTTCGAACTCACCGAGTTCCTTAAGGATAAGAAGTTCGGTGTGATCAATATCTCAAAGTCTGGTACTACTACTGAGACTGCCCTTGCCTTCCGTTTGCTCAAGAAGCAGTGCGAGGACCAGCGTGGTGTTGAGGTTGCCCGCAAAGTTATCGTAGCCGTTACCGACGCTAAGCGCGGCGCTGCACGCACCACAGCCGACAACGAAGGCTACAAGAGCTTTATTATTCCCGACAACGTAGGTGGCCGTTTCTCTGTGCTCACCCCTGTAGGCTTGCTGCCTATCGCTATTGCCGGTTTTGACATCAAGGCCCTCGTGAAGGGTGCTGCCGACATGGAGACTGCTACTGCTCCCGAGGTTCCCTTCGAGGAGAATATCGCTGCTGTATATGCCGCTACTCGTAATGCCCTCTATGCCGATGGCAAGAAGATAGAGATTCTCGTAAACTACCAGCCCAAACTTCACTACGTATCAGAGTGGTGGAAGCAACTCTACGGTGAGTCTGAGGGTAAGGAGAACAAGGGTATCTTCCCTGCATCTGTAGATTTTTCTACCGACCTGCACTCTATGGGCCAATGGATCCAGCAGGGCGAGCGCACCATCTTCGAGACAGTGATTTCAGTAGAGAACACTAATCACAGTCTCGTAGTACCCGTCGATGAGAAGAACCTCGACGGCCTTAATTTCCTCGCTGGCAAGCACGTGGATGAGGTGAATAAGATGGCTGAGCTCGGAACACTTCTCGCACACGTGGATGGTGGCGTGCCCAACCTTCGCATCGTGATGCCTAAGCTCGATGAGTACTACATCGGTCAGTTGCTTTACTTCTTCGAGAAGGGATGCGGCGTGAGCGGTTACGTATTGGGTGTAAACCCCTTCGATCAGCCAGGTGTAGAGGACTACAAGCGCAATATGTTTGCTCTCCTTGGCAAGCCTGGCTACGAAGCAGAGACTGAAGCTATAAAGGCCCGTTTGGGATAATGAAAATATCTAGAATATCTAGAACCTCTAGAATATCTAGTAGCATGCAACAATCTACAATCAATAACACGAAGGCGCAAGGGATTCCCCAGCGCCTTCGTGCCGTTCTTTTCGATATGGACGGCGTGCTCTACAACTCCATGCCATCACATGCCAAGGCTTGGCATCGTGCTATGGCTCACTTTGGTTATGACCTCCCTGAGCAGGAGGCCTACATGCACGAGGGACGCACAGGTGCATCAACAATCAATATTGTGAGCCGTCGTCAGCGCGGAGTAGAAGAGAGCGAAGAGCGTATACAAGAGATATATCGTGTGAAGTCGGAATACTTCAATGAATATCCACCTGCTGAGCCCATGCCTGGAGCATTGGAACTGCTCCGCAAACTGCAGGCACAAGGCCTAAAGATACTCATTGTTACAGGCTCGGGGCAGGCTTCATTGCTTGATCGCCTCAATCACCACTTCCCGGGTGTGTTTTGTCGCGAACTGATGGTTACCGCTTTCGACGTGAAGCATGGCAAACCCGATCCAGAACCTTACCTCATGGGATTGCACAAGGGCGGACTCCGTGCTGAGGAGTGCGTTGTAGTAGAGAATGCTCCGCTCGGTGTGCGCGCAGCTAAGGCAGCAGGAATCTTCACTATAGCAGTTAATACAGGACCGCTGCCAAATGAAGCACTTACCGATGAGGGTGCCGATCTCTTGCTTCCCTCCATGCAGGCTTTATGCGATGAGTGGGAGCAAATTGTAAAATAAGCTTATAAAACTGATGTGAAAAGTGAAAATCCCTACAACTATGTAGGGATTTTTTTTAGTGAGTGGCAACGTTCTATTTCTTCTTGCACATCTAGATATGGATAAAGTGCTTTTAGTTCGGCTATTTTTTTCAAGTTTTGAAGAATAAAACTTTGATATTGCTCAGAAGCAGGTCGGAAGGGACGATGCTCAAGTGCACGAATAACCTTTTCCCATTGTTGCATGAAACATTGAGCCTCGGTGTCGATGCAATGCTCTACGAAACATTGCCAAACATATTCGATGGCCTGTTGGGAGGGATGTGCCATGTCTTCTGCATAAAAGCGGTAATCACGCAGTTCGTCCATGACTATTTCGTAGGCAGGAAAGTAATAACACTTCTCGGGGTACATGCGGCATAACTCGTCTATAGCAAGCAGAAGAGTTGACTTACTTAGTTGGTTACCGTGAAGACCATCCTTTAGATGTCGTATGGGACTTACGGTGAATAATATGCGGAGTTGAGGATTAATCTTTTCTATATAGTGCATGAGGGTACTATATGTATCTATAATCTCTTGTACATGCAAGCGCTGTCGTGAGAAATTGCGTTCTGGAATCTTGTGACAATTGCCCACGATTCTGTTAGTATCGTTCAGATGATATACCCATGCAGTGCCGAAGGTTATTATCAGAACATTGGCTTCGGCAAGAAGTTTTGATGATTGCTCGATGCTTTCATTGATGGAAGTTAGGGCGGTATGTTTGTCTGGATGTGAGTAGCGGCTGTGGTGTAACCATGTGTTCCATCCACCATCTGGGAATTCGTGCATCTCTCCTTCGGTAAAAGGTCGGTACTCTATCAATCGAGTTAAGCCTTCTGCTATCGAAAGTGGGTTGTATAGCACACCATAAGGATTGACTATAGTGCGGAATTTCATCTGTTTGAGCCTTTCGCCAATATGATCGGCAAAGCATGATCCCATTACTAATAATTTGTCGCTGTGTTGAAGGCGATACTTGCAAATGCTTATGTCTGCTTTTGTTCTGAATTCCATAGGTGTTAAATGAAAAGCTATGCAAAAGTAAGCATCTTTGCTTGAATTCACCATAGGTCAAGAAATAATTGTGATAGTATTATATTAAAATTGATGATATTAGTCTTTTATATTTAAAGAAAAGACTCTATATTTGCATAAATCATCATCTTTGATCTTATGATACAGAAAAGAACGATTGGAAATACAGGCATGAGAGTCTCGCCGCTAAGTTTCGGTGCTTCCTCTCTGGGTGGAGTTTTCCATAGCATCGATGAAAATCGTGCCATTGAGGCTTTGCATGTTGCAGTTGAGGGAGGGATGAACTTTATTGACGTATCACCTTACTATGGGCATTATAAAGCTGAAATAGTTTTAGGCAAGGCATTACGTACTGTGCCGCGTGATAAGTATTATCTCTCTACTAAGGTGGGCCGCTATGGAAAGGATGGAGTAAACACATGGGACTATAGTGCCCAGCGAGCCGTTGATAGTGTGTATGAGAGCATGGAGAGATTGGGTGTTGATTATATTGATCTTATCAATGTGCATGATATTGAGTTTGCTGATTTGCACCAGATAGCTGAAGAAACCTTGCCAGCTCTCGTTGAACTGCGCGAGAAGGGAGTAGTGGGCCACGTGGGTATTACTGATTTGCAGATTGAGAATCTAGTATGGGTTGTCAACCATGTACCGGAGGGCACGGTTGAGACTATACTGAATTTCTGTCATTTTTGTTTGTGTGACGATAAGTTGTGCGATTGGCTCGACTATTTCGAACAACGTGGAATAGGTATCATTAATGCCTCACCACTATCAATGGGATTACTATCAGAACGTGGAGTGCCTTCATGGCATCCCGCGCCACAACCTTTAGTAGAGGCTTGTAGCCGCGCTGCACAACATTGCAAGGCTAAGGGGTATCCTATTGAAAAATTGGCTATACAATATGCTCTTACCAATGAACGTATTGCCACTACGCTTTTCAGTAGTGCCAACCCCGATAATGTAATACGAAACTTGCGTTGGGCTGAAGAATCTATTGATTGGCAGCTTGTGCAGGAGGTTCGAGATATTATTGGAGACCAACAGCGTGTCAGCTGGAAAAATTCTTAAATATAATAATTGATAAGATCTATTTACTATGAGATTGCGTACCCTATTACTATCAGTATGTCTTTTGTTTTGCTTTGGACTACATGCTGCGAACAGACAATCGTATGAGATTTCTTTTGGAAATGGAACGCTGAAGTTGATGTTGATGGCTGATAATGCTTTGCGTGTGCAGTATATGGAGGGTGAAGGCCGTGCGTTGCCTGAATGGATATATCTCCCCGAAGCTGATGAACAAAAAGTAAGGAACAGATGCGAGCAAAATGGCGAACAGACACGGATTGTAACAGATGCAATGAGCATATGTGTTAATAGCAAATCACAAATAATATCTGTCTATGATACTGAAGGTCAAGAAGTATATAGAGCTACTGCGCACAGCTTGTGTCCCTCTACAGTGCAGGGTGAACCGACCTTTCAGGCTGAATTACAGATTGAGTCGCCTGAAGATGAGTATCTGTATGGATTGGGACAGTTTCAGGATGGTTACAGTAATGTACGCGGACTTACCCGCCGGCTAACGCAGGTAAATACGCAAATAGCTATACCTTTTATCTTGTCGAGCAGAGGCTATGGATTATTGTGGAATAATTACGGACTTACAGACTTTAACCCTGCTGATAATTTCTTACAGTTGAAGCAGACCGACTTTCAAGGTGAGGCCGTGGCTGTGAATGTTACATCTACCGAAGGAGGTAAGCGCGAGGTGCGCCATGCTAATGGCTTTGCAGCTACTCTAGACGTCCCTACAGATGGACGTTATGCTTTACTTCTTGATGTAGGACAAAATATGGCGCGTCGTCATCACTTGAATATCGATGGTGAAGATATTATAGATGTACGCAACGTATGGTTGCCCCCTACGACATCGGTTATTCTCGAACTTAAGGCTGGAAAGCATGAAATAGTGGCTGAGTTGGAACGTAATGATAAACCTGTGCTTTATTACAAACTGATAGACAATCTTACAACATTTCGCTCACCTGTAGCCTCGAGTGTAGATTATACGGTTTTCGTAGGAGATGCAGATGAGGTGATTTCTGTTTATCGCAAACTTACGGGTGAGGTACCTATGTTGCCACAGTGGGCTTTTGGATACGTACATTGCCGTGAACGCTACAAGTCGCAGCATGAATTGTTGGAGAATGCAGTTACCTTCCGACAGCGTAAACTCCCTATCGACCTTATCGTGCAAGATTGGCAGTATTGGGGAAAGTATGGATGGAACTCTATGCGTTTTGACGAAACGCATTATCCTGACCCTGCACAAATGGTGCAGCAACTGCATGATATGAATATACGACTCATGTTGTCGGTATGGTCTAAGGTGGATACTGGATCAGACTTGGGTAAGCAGATGGCATCACGAGGATATTACATCCCTAATACATCATGGATCGATTTCTTTAACCCTGAGGCTGCTGCTTTTTATTGGAAGAATTTTAGTGAACGACTGCTTAAACCCTACGGTATAGATGCATGGTGGCAGGATGCTACAGAACCTGAAAACGATGATCTGGTAGGCCGGAAAGTGAATAATCAAAGCGTTCCAGGCGAGGTATATCGTAACGTGTATCCTCTATTGGTGAGTAAGACAGTGTATGAGGGATGTAGAAATGATGATCCAGGACGCCGTAGTATGATTTTTACTCGTAGTGGTTTTTCTGGTATACAACGTTACGGTTCTGTATTCTGGTCGGGTGATGTCGGTAATGATTGGGAAACATTGCGACGACAGATTGTAGGTGGATTGGGATTGGTAAGCACGGGACTACCTTGGTGGACCTATGATGCTGGAGGTTTCTTCCGGCCATACGGACAGTATAATGATAAGGAGTATATAGAACGTTTATTGCGATGGGTACAGGCATCTACCTTCATGCCACTGATGCGTATACATGGATACATGAGTGATACAGAGCCTTGGCGCTATGGCGAAGAGGCTGAAAATATAATCAAGGAGTATATTGAGCTAAGATACAGATTGTTACCCTATATATACTCAGAAGCTGCACGTGTAACTACTGATGGATATACTCTGATGCGTCCGCTAATTTTCGATTTTGCCAGCGATGATGAGGCATTGGGGCAAGATACAGAGTATATGTTTGGCCAGACACTACTTGTAAATCCTGTGACTGAGAAAGGAGCAAACACATATGGAAGTTATCTTCCTTGTCATTCTGCAGGATGGATAGATTTTTGGACAGGAACTCATTATGAAGGCGGTCAGTATGTAGAGACTCCTATAGATATACATAGGATACCTGTATTTGTAAAGGGTGGCAGTATACTCCCCATGGGCCCAGTAAAACAGTATAGTGCAGAGCCTAGCGATGAACCTTTGGTTATACATGTCTATCCCGGAGTTGATGCAACATTTACCCTATATGAAGATGATGGTACCGATTTTGGATACGAGACTGGTGCTTGCTGTCGTATCACCTTTATTTGGGATGATGCCAAGCATACCTTAACTATCGCTAAGCGGCAGGGAGAATTTGAAGGTATGGAAAAACAGCGTAAATTCCGTGTCGTCAGCAGTGGCAAAGATGTCGTGAAGGATATCGTTTATAAGGGAAAGAAGACAACAGTTAGCCTTTGGTAAAGGCTAACTGTTTCTTGCTGTAATTTATGCTATGCCACTAAGCGTGTGATCCATATCCATAATGGAGCGGTGAGCACAAACATAAAGATGCTGAAGGCTAGCGTGGAAGTACCTGTGCGCACATACTGCTGGTAACGGCTACCAATGATGATACCCGAGAAGGCGGGAGGCAGGGCACCGGCAAGCACCATCATCTGCAGCTTCGTGGGATCCATCTTGAAGATGAGGCCGATGATGAGTAGCACGGCAGGCATCAGCAGGAGTTTGAAGCAAGTATTGTAGATGACCTCCTTGTCGAGCTGGAACTTCATCCCCGAGAGGGTGAGGCCTGCGGCAAATACAGCAACACCGGAGTTGGCCTTGGCGATGAGCTCGAAGTTGGGCTCAAGAATTGGGGGAAACTTGATTCCACACAGTACCAATATTACAGCTAGTATAGGTGCCCAGCATACGGGTGCCTTCAGCGCATCGAGCACGGGATTGCCCTTCTTGGCAGCAGCTCCATTGGCCGTGGTCGTAGCCGTGGCAGCCTGTCCGGCATTAAGCAACGCCATACCGATGGGGATGCTCACGGCATTGACCACGATGGAGACGATAGCGATGACGAGTCCCGTAGAGGCTGTATCGCCATAGATGGGTGAGAGCACGGCAAAGCCGAGGAAACCGATGGTGGGCGAACCGGTGATGAGGGCGCTCACGG
>JAFOYZ010000016.1 GCA_017424485.1 Bacteroidaceae bacterium | reverse complement strand
TTCAATGCCGTACGTACTAGTCATAACCATCCTTCTTCTGCTTTCCTCGATGCTTGTGACCGTATTGGCCTGCTTGTTATTGATGAGGCATTCGATGGATGGCGTTCCGCCAAGACTCCGCACGATTACTCTAAATATATCGATGAACATTGGCGTGAAGACCTCGCAGCTCTCGTCTTGCGCGACCGCAACCACCCTAGTATCTTTGCATGGAGTATGGGTAACGAAGTGATAGAGCGTAAAGAAATTCAGGTCGTTACCACAGCTCGTAAGTTGGCCCGTTATTGTCGCGAACTAGATCCTACTCGTCCTGTAACATCTGCTCTTTGTGCTTGGGATAGCGATTGGGAGATCTATGATCCATTGGCTGAGGCATTCGAACTTGTGGGTTACAACTATATGATATTCAAGCATCGTACCGATCATGAGCGCGATCCGCAAAGAGTTATGTATCAGAGTGAGTCATATCCTCGTGATGCGTTCCGCAACTGGGCCTATAGTGCCGATTATCCTTATATCTTTGGTGACTTTGTGTGGACTGCTGTAGACTATCAGGGAGAGAGCGCTATCGGTCGTTGGTATTACGAAGGCGATAGTCCTGGCGAGCATTATCACCGTAGCCAGTTCCCATGGCATGCTGCTTATTGTGGCGACATTGATTTTGTAGGACAACGTAAGGCCATTTCCTATTATCGCGATATCTTGTGGAATGTCGATCGTCCTCTATACCTTTCTGTGAAAGAACCCAATGGTTATTATGGTAAGATACGTGAGACTCAGTGGAGCGTATGGCCCACCTTTGAGAGCTGGACATGGCCTGGACATGAAGGCAAACCCATCGATGTGGAGATTTATTCCCGTTCGCCTCGTATACGTCTCTATCTTAACGATAGTCTCGTAGCAGAGCGTGCTACCACTCGTGCAGAAGAGTACAAGGCAGTTATCACCATTCCATACACACCGGGTACACTGCGTGCCGAGGCCATCGACGAGCAGGGTAATCCTATCCCATCGATGAATACCGGACGTAATATTTTGCGCACAGCTGGCACACCTTATGCTATTCGTCTAAAAGCCGACCGTACCGCCATACAGGCCAACAATCAAGACCTCTCGTTCATCACCGTAGAAGTGGTTGATAAGAATGGAGTCGTATGTCCTAACGCTGCCAACGAACTCTCCGCTACGCTTGCGGGACGTGGCACATTGGCTGCATTTGGTAATGCCGACATTAAGGATTTGGGTTGCACAGTCGACAATGTCCATAATGTTTGGAAAGGTCGTTCGCTTGCCGTGGTGCGTTCTACCTATCGTAGTGGAAATGCCGTGCTTACTGTTACAGGTAAGGGGCTGAAGTCCGCAAAGGTAGTAATAAAGACGAAGTAGCAGAGCAGTCCGCAGGTATACTCTTTGCGTTATATCATACATGAGGCGTTATGCTCTTCATATAGCTATGATACTATGTGCCGTGCAACTCTTGGGTTGCTCGGTACATGGTAGCCATTCGGCTGGGTCGCATCAGGCCGATATGCTCAATCGTCAGGCACGTCAGTGGCAATATCGTGATTTGGATTCGGCCGCATACTATGCCACTGCAGCATACGAGGCTGCTGGGCGCTATATTCATGGCCGCACTGTAGCATGTAATATGTTGGGTTTCGTCTCATTCATGAAGATGGAGTACGATGACGCACTGCGATGGTACGATAAGGTAGAGGAGGAGTCTGGATGTGAACTAGAGCGTCTCGTTGCCGATGTAGGGCGGATGAATGTCTATCAGCGTGTGGCCGACAATTTGGCCTTCTACGATTGCCGTGTGAGGGCCATGAAACGCTTGGCACATATCCATGAGGAATCAGCCACCTTTTCTCCTGCTGAGCAGGCCCGTCTGCAGACTGCGGTCAACGATCTACACATGGTGAGCGCATTGCACCATTATATGATTGGTCAGCGTCCCGAGGCACACATCGAGATGAGTCTGATTATTGATGATGATGCCTTGCAGACCGATTCGGCCCAATGGCTAATGTATACCTATGTCAAAGGTATAGGACTTAATGTTGAGGGCGACACCCGTGAACAACGCCTTCTGCGCCGTTATACCTATCTGAACAACTGCTTGCGTACGAGCCGTGCAGGTCGGTACGGCTACTTCGAGGGCTTAGCCCTTTCCGGTCTCTCCGAGTTGTTATCTGATTCGTCTCGTGTGACCTATCTGACCCAGTATCGTCCCAATTCGTTTGCCCAACTGACCGATTCGGTCGATGCCCATGTGAGTATGGAGTTTGCGCGTCAGGCACTACAGTGCCTCAGCGCTTATGGCGATCAGTATGGTGTGATGAATGCTACGGTACAGATTGCCTCATTGCATAATAGGATAGGAGCGTATGAGGTAGCATTGCGTATTCTCGATACGGTCGATGGCGCACCCGATCCACTTGCCCGTCGTTACGAAGAGATGAGTGTAGCCTATGCAGGATTAGGTGATAAGGCTGCTTCAGACTATTATCGCAATCAGTATCTCGATCTCTTAGAAACCACCCGTCAGGACAAAGAAACTGAGAGTCGCTACCTCTCGCTTCAGAAGCGTAGTCGCACCATGAAGGTGCTGCTCTATGTTATTGTGGCCGGCGTGCTCCTCTTTATCGCCTTGCTGACTCTGTTGTCAAGGTATCGCCGTCGTCGTGGCAGTGGATACGAGCAGCAGTTACGCGACGTATTGCAGGAGACTGAGAAACGTATCTATCTTCATCAGCGACATATCGAGGAGGGGAAGCGTGCCAATGTAGTACGCAAAGCCTCTTTCTCTATGGTGACAGGTATGATGCCCTATATCGATCGTATGGCTCATGAGGTCGAGCGCTTGCAGTTACCTGAGGTATGGGACGATGAGTCGTTGCGTGCCCGTAAGATCGAGTATATCGAAGAGCTAGCAAGCGAGATTAACAATCTCAACGAGATGCTCTCTCAATGGGTCAAGACCAAGCAAGGGATGGTAAAACTCTCTGTGGAGTCATTCCCTATATCTGAAGTGCTTGGGATTATAGAGCGTGGTGCCTCTTCGTTTGCCATGAAAGGCCTCACCCTTGACGTGCGCCCTACCGATGCTGTGGTCAAGGCCGATAAGGCCCTTACCTTTTTCATGCTCAACACCTTGGCCGATAATGCCCGTAAGTTCACCCCCGAAGGCGGTAAGGTGACTATCGGTGCTGAGATCTATGATGAGTATGTGGAACTGTCTGTTCAAGATAACGGTGTAGGCATGACCAGTGACGATATTGACCGTATCCTTCATGAGAAGGTCTACGATGCAGCCTCCATAGGTCAGAGCCTCTCGTCTGATTGGCGCATCAAGAAGGGCAGTGGCTTTGGCTTGCTCAACTGTAAAGGCATCATTGACAAGTATCGTAAGACCGATACCCTATTTGAGGTTTGCAGCTTCGGCATAGATAGTAGGGTAGGCGAGGGTAGTCGCTTCTGGTTTCGCTTGCCCAAGGGAGTGCGTCGTATGATGATGCTACTTTGCCTCGTCACACTCTCTTTCCCCATGCGTGCAGCCTTGCCCTCTGCTGTAGAGGTTACGGATGAACAAGCATCCTCCTATTCGCCTCTTCTCGAGCAGGCCTCTGCCTTTGCCGATAGTGTCTACTTTGCTAATGTAGATGGTCGTTATAGTGAGGCCCTCATCTTTGCCGATTCTGCCATCCATTATCTCAATACCCATCATCGCCTCTATGCTGAGAACTATATCGATACACTATCGGCTACACGCGGCGAACCCGATGTGGAGACCCGTTGGTGGTTAAGCGACTATGCTACCGACTACCACACTATACTTGATGTCCGCAACGAACTTGCCGTAGCCAATCTGGCCTTATGCCGCTTGCCCGAATACCGTTACAACAATCGCATATACAATGATTTGTATAAGCTGGTGAGCGAAGACCGCACACTTATTGATTATAGCAACCGCATGCAACGCTATTATAGCAACACCTCTGTGGCGGTACTCATCTGTCTGCTCCTTGCTATAGGTTATCTCATTGTCATCATCGTAGCTTTCATGGGTAGGGTAGAGAATGCACACCGTCATATCGAGTCGGTAGAAGATGAGGAACGTCGTGCTCTCCATGAAGAGAATCGCTTGCATGTGCAGAATATGGTACTCGACAACTGCCTCTCTACCCTCAAGCACGAGACCATATACTATCCCAACCGTATCAAGCAACTGGTATCCCGCTTGAGCCTGCATGACGAGCGCCGTCAGATACAGGAACTCATAGCCTACTATCGTGTCACCTTTGCTACACTAGCCGGGTGTGCCTCGCGTCAGTTAGATGAGGTAACTTTTCGTCGCTCCGCTACGTCGGCCTATACTCTCCTGCAACGTGCTGCCCAGTACCATGCCAAGTGCGCTTCGCGTCATCCAGAGAT
>JAFOYZ010000136.1 GCA_017424485.1 Bacteroidaceae bacterium | reverse complement strand
ACAAAGGTAGTGCAAGCCGCGGAGAATTGCAAATAAATTCAATATTGAATTTCAACCCTACTTAGCAAAGAAAAAAAGCGAACATTGCCTCTACATTAGGCCATTGAAATTTGGCTTTTCGCTCGGCTTGCACTATCTGTATCTTTTGTTTGGAAAGAAGAAGATAGGCGGCGCCTCGGAAAAATGCAAGCACGCTTGCTTTTTCGCTCGGCTTGCACTATCTGTATCTTTTGCTTTAAAAAGAAGAAGATAGGCGGCGCCTCGGAAAAATGCAAGCACGCTTGCTTTTTCGCTCGGCTTGCACTATCTTTGCCGCATGCTATTCAAATCACTACATTCATTGGGGAAATATCTGCTACTGATGGGGCGCACCTTCACACGTCCCCAGCGTAGCCGCATCTTTTGGCAACAATACGGGCGCGAGTTCTATCAATTAGGATACAATTCGCTATTCATCGTCATACTGATGTCTTTCTTTATCGGTGCACTACTCTGCGTACAGATCAAACTCAATATCTGGTCGCCATGGATGCCCCGCTTTACCATCGGCTATGCCATGCGCGAGGTACTACTACTTGAGTTTGCCTCGAGCATCATCTGTATTATCCTAGCAGGCAAGGTGGGTTCAAACATCGCTTCCGAGATAGGCACCATGCGCGTGACACAACAAATCGATGCTCTCGACGTGATGGGAGTCAACTCTGCCAACTACATCTTGCTCCCCAAGATACTGGCCATGGTGAGCGCCGTACCCCTGTTTGTCACCTTCAGCATTGCTTCGGGCTTCATCGGAGCGTATGTGGTGTCGTGGGCCGGAGGCATGCTCTCCACTGCCGACCTCACCCTCGGCCTCCAGCACTGCTACGAGAGCTGGCACTTATGGACAGCCTATATCAAGTCGTTTGCTTTTGCTTTCATCATAGCTAGCGTGAGCGGATATTTCGGATACACCGTCCGTGGGGGCAGTATCGAAGTAGGTAGGGCCGGCACCAACTCCGTAGTTGTCAGCAGCGTACTGATACTCTTCACCGATCTTCTACTGACCAACCTCCTGATGAGCTGAGCAAATGACAATTCACTCATCAACCATCAACCACAACCCCTATGATCTCCATCACCAACATACACAAGAACTTCGAGGAGCAAACCGTGCTTCACGGCATCACTGCTCAGTTCGAAGAGGGTAAAACCAACCTCATCATCGGGCGCAGTGGCTCGGGCAAGACCGTACTGCTCCGTTGCATCGTAGGCCTGCTCACCCCCTCTCAGGGCGAGGTGCTCTACGATGGGCGCAACATACACCAGCTGCCCAAGCGAGAAGGCACATTGCTGCGCCAAGAGATGGGCATGCTGTTTCAAGGTGCAGCATTGTTTGACTCCATGAATGTATTGCAAAACGTGCTTTTCCCACTCGAGATGTTCTCTTCGAAGACTCAGCGCGAGCAACTCCACCGCGCCCGCTTCTGTCTTGAGCGTGTAGGACTCACCGATGCAGAGAACAAGATGCCCAGCGAACTCAGCGGCGGCATGCAGAAGCGCGTAGCCATTGCCCGTGCCATAGCACTAGAACCTCGCTACCTCTTCTGCGACGAGCCCAACTCGGGCCTCGACCCTATATCATCGCGCATCATCGACCGCCTCATCAGCGACATCACTCACGAATATGGCATCACCACCATCGTCAATACACACGACATGGCATCGGTACGCAATATAGGCGAGCAGATACTCTTCATCCACGAAGGTCATGCCGACTGGACAGGCACCAACGCCACACTCACAAGCACAGCCACCCCTCGCCTACACGAGTTTCTAGAAAGCGACAAATAGATACGTAGCCACGACTATCCCTTAGGGGCCACAAAGCGGTACAGGTTGCATCCCACAAAATTGCCTACCACGAGGCAGGGATACAGCACGAGTAGCTCTGCCATGTGTGCCCCTGTATAGGATACAGGCACCGTGAGGTAGTAGAAAGCGTCGGCCAGGCAGTGCGGAAATCCGCAGTTGATAAACAACGGCACGCCAAAGAGCAGCGGCAACATATTTCCCTGACGGGCGAAGGTCACCACCGTAGTCATAATGAAGCCACATCCGATGGCCAGCAGTCCGGCACGCAGAGGGCCTATGGCAAGTCGGCTCTCAAGGATACGCTGTGCCGCACCACCCAAATCGATAGGCGAGAGTCGCGACAGCAACGACACGAGCAGGCATCCTGCGATATTACTCAGCAAGATGAATAGCAGCTTACCTATAGCACTCAGCCAGCAGCTACGTCCCTGCTCATCACGCAAGGGGATAAAGCCCGCAGTACCCGTATATAGGGGTAGCTTGTAGCCCACCACCGTAAGCAGACCGAACGAGAAGAGCACAGCGCCAACGATATTATTATAGGCCAGAAAGCCCCATCCGGCAATGCCGATGGCGATACCCGAGATTAAGGCCGAGCGAAAAGTATTCAACATCTTGAATCAAGTTTATTAAGGTTAAGTACTCCGACGAAGCGCAACGCATGCTTCGCAAAAAATCAAGTGCAAAGGTAATGTAAACGAACGAATAAAACGCACTTTAATCCCGACTAGTGCGACTTATCTTCATATTTTTAGAGACAAAGGCGCACATATTCTCCGATTTTCATTACTTTTGCATTGCAGAGTTTCATTTTTTCAAGTCAAGAATACCATGCTTCTCCCCAAAGACAAAGACCCCATGGGCGCAGCCATCGCCGACTATCACCGCACAGGACGCGCCAGCACACTGAGAGTATTCTCATCGCAGTTTGATGAAGACGAAATTCCCGTCGACACGCTTTTCCGCACATTGGCCGACATGCCCTCCATCGAGCAGCGTGCCCTAGCCATGGCGCGGGGCAAGATACTCGACGTAGGCGCAGGCAGCGGATGCCATGCCCTAGCACTGCAGAAGATGGGCAAGGAGGTCACCGCCATCGACATCTCTGAGCTCTCCGTGGAGGTGATGCAGGAACGCGGCGTCGAGGATGCCCGCGCCATAGACCTCTACGACGAGCATTTCATGGAGCGGTACGACACCATCCTGCTGCTCATGAATGGGTCGGGCATCATTGGAAACATCGAGGGTATGGAGCGCTTCTTCCGACGCATGAAACTCCTGCTCAAGCCCAGCGGCAGCATATACATGGACTCCAGCGACCTGAAATACCTTTTCGAGGAGGAAGACGGCTCGTTCCTCATCGACATTGCCGACGAGTACTACGGCCTCGTAGACTTCCAGATGCAGTACAAGCAGGTCAAGGGCGATGCCTTCGACTGGCTATATATCGATTTCGACACCCTCGCCTACTATGCCGAGCAGTATGGCTTCACCGCCGAGTTGGTGTGTCAGGGCGAGCATTACGACTATCTGGCCCGGCTCAGCATGGCGTAAGGGGAACAGTAAAGGTCTGCCGTAATCACAGCAGACCTTTTCTTCTTATCGCGGGATGGTATACCCACACGCATTTACTTCTGACGTATGTAGATATTCATCGGTGTACCGGTGAAGTTCCAGCGCTCGCGTATCTTGTTCTCGAGGAAGCGCTTGTAGGGTTCCTTCACATATTGCGGCAGGTTGGCGAAGAACACGAACGAGGGCACGCGGGTGCCGGGAAGCTGCATGCAGTACTTGATCTTGATGTACTTACCCTTGTTTGAGGGGGGAGGAGTAGCCTCGATGATGGGCAGCATCTCTTCGTTGAGCTTGGCGGTGCTCACCTTGGTGGTACGGTTCAGATAGGTCTCCTTGGCCATCTCGAGCACCTTGAAGATGCGCTGCTTGGTGAGGGCCGAGGCGAAGATGATGGGGAAATCCACGAAGGGGGCGAAGCGCTCGCGGATGGTATCCTCGAAGTACTTCATGGCCTTGGTGCTCTTGTCCTCCACGAGGTCCCACTTGTTGATGACCACCACAAGTCCCTTCTGGTTGCGCTGGATGAGCGAGTAGATGTTGAGGTCCTGGCTCTCGATACCGCGTGTAGCGTCAATCATGAGGATACACACGTCGGCATTCTCGATGGCGCGGATAGAGCGCATCACAGAGTAGAACTCGAGGTCCTCGTTCACCTTACCCTTCTTGCGGATACCGGCGGTGTCGACAAGGTAGAAATCGAAGCCGAACTTGGTATAGCGGGTATAGATAGAGTCGCGCGTGGTACCGGCAATGTTGGTCACGATGTTGCGGTCCTCGCCGATGAAGGCATTCACGATAGAGCTCTTGCCTACGTTGGGGCGTCCTACGACAGCAAAGCGGGGTATCTCCTCGGTCTCCTCGTCGGGTGTGGGGGCAGGAAGTTTCTCTACCACCATATCGAGCAGGTCGCCCGTACCGCTACCGGTGAGTGCCGATACGCAGAAGGGGTCGCCCAGGCCCAGTGAGTAGAACTCGGCAGCGTTGTACTGCAGGTCATAGTTGTCGGTCTTGTTCGATACGAGGATGACAGGTGTCTTCGCACGGCGCAGGATAGAGGCCACCTGCATGTCGAGGTCGGTGACACCATTCTGCACGTCGACGAGGAAGAGCACTACATCGGCCTCCTCTACGGCGATGAGCACCTGCTT
>JAFOYZ010000135.1 GCA_017424485.1 Bacteroidaceae bacterium | reverse complement strand
GGTCGGAGATGTGCTGGAACGATTCGGTGAGCGAGCGTAACTTCTCGATATAGTCTTGTGTCACTTGCTGTAGTTCGGGGACATCTACCTTGCCGTCTACGACAGGAACGATAGGCTGCGCGGGTTGAGTGACTGCTGCAGATGTCGCAGGCTGAGGAGTTGCTCCCTGAGTAGCGGCTACCGCAGCATTAGCAGCTGCAATATTGGCCATTGCATTCAAGGCATCGGCATCAAGCTGGACTCCAGAAATAGAGGACGCAACAGCTGGAGCTGCGTTTATCACACCGTCTGCTGTAGGTGCGCCGCCAATGATGACGGGACCTCCAGCTGCAGCAGGGACATCTGACTCCTTCACACTTGTCTGGCGTTCGAAACCGTTGACGATAAAGGTGAGCACCTCGGTACCCATACCCAGGAAGAGCATGAGATCGGCACCACTGATATGGGTGAGCTTAAAGAGGGCACCCAAGATAACGATGGCAGCACCCCAGCTGTAGAGGTAATTCAATATGGTTTGTCCCTTTTGAGTCTCTAGAAAATCCTGGAAACGGGAGATTGCGCTTTTGTTCTGTTTCATTGTGGTATCTTAACTTTGATCCTCTCTCATCCCTCAAGGGTAAGGATGCCCATCGTCACGGAGGAGTAAGAGTAGGTGTTATTATATTGGAATTTACTTATGTCTGCTTATGTACCTCCATGGAGGAGGTTGGGGGTGGATACTCCTATTTTCTTGCTGTACCTACATAAGAGCGTACACAGCGGAAGCCAATGTAGGAGCGTGTCTCATTCTGATATTCGTAGGTGCGGGATACCGATTGGATAAATTTCTCGGGATCTTTCCATGAGCCGCCACGTACGGTTTTCTTCTTCATGTAATAGGGATCTTCCTTGGCTGCATTGTAGAAAAGCTCGGGGTTCATATCGCTCATCTGTAACACACCTGCCTCGGTGTATACAGTAGAGGTCCACTCGGCTACATTACCAGCCATATCGAACAGCCCATGGCTATTGGCCGAATATGAACCCACCTTAGTGGTTATCAGGCTTCCGTCCTTAGTATAGTTGCCTCGTTCGGGCTTGAAGTTGGCATAGAAGCAACCCTCATCGCTCTTTGTGCCATCCTGCATCCAGGGGAACAGTGTGCCTTCCTTACCACGTGCTGCATATTCCCATTCAGCCTCTGTGGGAAGGCGGTAGCGCTGTACATACTTAGCTTGCGGACCGAGACCACGCAAGAGATAGTCGGTGCGCCATGCGCAGAAGGCATTGGCCTGCTCCCAGCTCACACCTACCACGGGGTAGTCGTTGTAGTTGGGATGGTTGAAGTAGAGCTGCATGTACATCTCGTTGTTGGCATTGGGGAAATCGTTAACCCAGCATGTCGTATCGGGGAAGACATTCACGATATAGGTGTTCACGAAGTCATATGGCCCTGAGAGTGGGCGATTGATCGTTTCACGCACAATCTGTCCGTCCTCATTAATATAGGCGGTATCTTTAGAGATCATGATAACCTCGTCGGGGTTGACCTTCACATCCGTATTGCGTACTCGCTTAGCGGCATCAAGCTGATTCTTGCGCAATGCGGCTTGCGTGTAGTCTACTATCTCGTAGCGATAGTTCATCTGAGTGGGATCAAGCTCCATAGCACCGGTATACGGATTGCGCTTGTAAACACTCTGTATGGCAATGAGTTGGTCCTCAGTGGCCTTGCGCCAGGGAATAGGTTTCTTCCAGTTGAGATATGGAGTTATCGGTTCACCATATTCATCTTCTTCGATCTTGAAGGTCTCATCACCACCATATGCTGGGTCGGCCAATCGCTCACGAATGATCGAATCGCGCACCCAATATACAAACTGTCGGTACTCGGCATTGGTGATTTCGGTATCGTCCATCCAGAACGACTCCACTGAGATCTCTTTATACGGAGCATTCGATCCCCAAAGACTATCGGTCTCCTCTTCTCCCAATTTAAGTGAGCCGCGCGGTACAAGCACCATACCGAAAGGTGCCGGTTCGTTGAATGCTGCCGAGCGAGAGCCCGTCAGTTCACCGCCAACAGCCAAAGCTGCATTGTTAGACCCCATGCAAGAGGTTAGCAATGTAGCTACAGCAGCCAAGCTCATAATCCATGATTTCTTCATACGAGTTATAATATACGTATACTTTTATGTTTGTTTCTTCCTTTTTTAAATAAGTCCAGGTCCATCACATACCCAACAAATAGGTCGTGGCTCCCATAGATGAGCCCTACACCCGAGGTGAACAGTTCGTAAGCATAGCCAAACGAGATGCTGTTGATCTCTCCTCCGAGAAGTATAGCTACCGAGGTCAGAGGACTATAGGTAAGTCCGACATAGTAGCGTTTCTCATCGTAAGTGTAGGTGCCCCGCACCGTGAGATCGGCCCGCAAAGCTTGCAGATCGGTCATCACTTGCATCGAGGGCTGTATAGACAATAACGGATTCTTCAACTGAATATTGCATCCGCCGCTGAAATAAAATGTAGGATCAATCTTTATCTCATGTGTTTCGCCCAAGTCGATGGTGGGGGCGGTAACATGCATCACCGATAGCCCTGCATGGAAAAGGCGGTGCATATAGTGCAAGCCTGCCGTAATATCGAGGCCCATGCCATCAATCTCTGATGAAGGGAAGGCATCGTCTCCCGATTCTTCAGCCTCGACTTTGGAACCATCGAATTTCTGTTCCAACGAGCCAGCACTAGCTCCTATAGCCATGCGTCCTCCCCATAAATTGAAACGATAGGCATAGCCTGCAAAAAGACGTTGATTGGTAAACAGGCCAATAGACTCGTTATAAAGATTGGCACTCACTGCCTGATTTTTCTTCTCGGTGGGTAATACCATATCTGCCCCGACGAGCATCGTAGACGGAGCATGAGTGTATCCTGCCATCTGCATGGCATAGGTGCCATACATATTAAGACGCCCGCTAAGTCCTGCTACAGCCGGATTGTAGTATCCCTGTAACGCCCAATAGTGTGTAAAGTGCGTGTCAAACTGCGCCTTGGCAGCCAAGGCGAAGAGCATAGTATACAACAGCAGTATCAGTTTCCGGATGTCCATCACCTATTGATAACGGAGATTCGCACGATTTAGTATATACACAATTTACAACCTTGTAGCCAACCGCTTCATCATCATGGGTTTCCAAACCGAGAAATCTCCAGCCATGATGTGCTTGCGCGCTTCTCCTACGAGCCAAAGATAGAATGCCAGATTGTGTATAGAAGCGATCTGCATAGCCAACAATTCCTGAGCATGGAAGAGATGGCGCAAATATGCTTTGGTGTAGAGGGTATCGACCACCGAGGCGCCGTCAGCCTCGATAGGCGAGAAGTCCATCTCCCATTTTTTGTTCTTCATATTGATGATGCCATCCTTAGTAAAGAGCATACCATTGCGCCCATTACGGGTCGGCATTACGCAGTCAAACATGTCGACACCGCGTTCGATACCTTCGAGCAGGTTCATGGGAGTGCCCACGCCCATGAGATAGCGAGGCTTGTCAGTAGGTAATATTTCGTTTACCACCTCTATCATCTCATACATCTTTTCAGTAGGCTCACCTACAGCTAATCCGCCTATTGCGTTACCTTCCGCGCCCTTAGATGCCACATACTCTGCCGATCGGCGGCGCAGGTCGGGATATACGCATCCCTGCACTATAGGGAAGAGCGACTGGTGATATCCATATTTAGGCTCTGTCTCATTGAAACGTTTGAAACAGCGATCGAGCCAACGATGGGTCAGCTCCATTGACTTACGTGCATAGTTGTAGTCGGCATCTCCAGGAGTGCATTCGTCAAAAGCCATCATAATATCGGCTCCAATGGTGCGCTCAATGTCCATTACACGCTCAGGAGTGAACAGATGTTTTGAGCCATCGATGTGTGATCTGAACTCCACACCCTCCTCTTTCATCTTTCTGATTCCCGAAAGGGAGAACACCTGGAAACCACCGCTATCAGTTAGCATAGGACGGTCAAAACCGTTGAAGCGGTGTAAACCACCAGCCTTCTCTATCACCTCAAGTCCGGGACGTAGATAGAGGTGATACGTGTTGCCCAGGATAATTTGTGCTTTGATATCCTCCTTCAGTTCGGTAAGGTGCACCCCCTTGACGCTCCCCAACGTGCCTACAGGCATGAATATAGGAGTCTCTATCTGGCCATGGTCGGTAGTGATGAGGCCTGCACGAGCATTGCTCTTGGGATCGGTGTATTGGAGCTGGAATTTCATTTACGACAAATCAATAATCTTGTTATTACTCATATCAGATTGCAAAGATACAAAAAACACCCGAATAAGCAACGCTATTTCTCTTCGATTACTGCAGCAGAGATTAGGTGGTGCTCTGGAAAATTGCAGGCAGACTTGCTTTTTCTCTCAGCTTTCACTAATTTTGCACATGTGATGACGACAGACGAACAATATATGGCACGATGCCTACAATTGGCATCAAACGGAAGATTCGACGCGCCCCCCAATCCGATGGTTGGGGCAGTGATTGTATACAAAGGGAAGATAATCGGCGAAGGGTATCACCGCAAATGCGGTGGCCCACATGCCGAGGTCAACGCTGTACGCTCGGTCAAGGACGAGTCTCTACTGCGTGAATCTACCATGTATGTAAGCCTCGAGCCATGTGCTCACTATGGAAAGACTCCTCCCTGTGCCGACCTTATCGTAAGTAAGCGAATACCGAGAGTCGTCATTGGTTGCCGCGACAGTTTTGATCAAGTAGATGGGAAAGGCATACGTAAACTGCGTGAAGCGGGTGTGGAGGTATGCGTAGGAGTGCTTGAGAAAGAGTGCAAGGATTTGAACCGCGCTTTCTTCACCTTTCATGGCAAAAGGCGTCCATACATCACACTGAAGTGGGCACAGAGTGCCGATGGGTATATTGACAAAGAGAGAACTAGCCAAGCAGATGGCGATGCCGTACGTTTCTCAACCAGTGAGACTGCCATGAGCGTGCACCGACTACGTGCCTTGAGCGATGCCATCCTTGTAGGACGCCGAACAGCCCATCTTGATAACCCGTCACTCACCACTCGGCTATGGCCAGGCAATGACCCTTTACGACTTGTCATCGACCGCGATAAAAAGCTCGATTTAGGGTTGAAAATCTTTGATGGAACAGCAAAAACTGCCGTTTTCACCGATGTATTTCGGGATTATGGGGATATTGACAATGTGGAGCAGATACCACTTGATTTCGGACAGAATATACTGCATCAGATGATGGACTATCTCTATGAACACAAAGTGCAGAGACTGCTGGTTGAGGGTGGCTCTACTTTGCTGCAAAGTTTACTCGATAATGATTTATGGGACGAAGCTTTTGTTGAAGAGGCACCCTTTAGATTGGGGAGTGGAGTAAAGGCTCCTGTTGTCAATAGCGAAAGTGTAAAAGAGAGTATCGGACGCTTCGGACACAAAATTTGGCACTTTTTACATGAAAAATAGAGTTTTTACTCATCTTTTAATATAAAAGAACTTAAAAAGTAGGGCATAAGCGGAAAATTGTTGCTAATTTTGTCGTTTGAATGTATAATAGTAAACAAAAGACGATGAAGAAAATAGCAACTAGCCTCCTTTGCTCACTTTTTGTAGCCCTGACGTTCACCTCATGCTTACCCGAAGGCGAAGAGACAGAGTTGACCTCTACCGTAGCCTTGCTTTCGTTCAGTATCAATGATCTGAAGACCCAACATACGATTACATTGGAGAATGGTAAGGACTCTACGTACACTACCATTATGAAGGCTAGCCTCATCCCTTTCAACATCGATCAGGAGAGAGGCCTCGTGTATAACACTGACTCAATAGCCTACGGCACTAACCTGACGCGTGTCGTTCCTAAGATCAGTGCCGACGGATATGTATACTATTTTAAGGGTGAGGAGAAGGTTGGATACAATAAAGAAGATACCATCGACTTCACTCGTCCCGTGCGCTTCTCTATCGTATCTCACGACAACAAGTTCTCACGCGAATACCTCATCAGTGTCAATAAATATCAGGTAGACCCCAAGGAAACAGCATGGAGACTCATCGAAAACAGTACCTTCCCTGCCCAACTCTATGCTGAACAGAAATCCGTCATCAGAGACAATCAGGTATTTGTACTTGGCAAGGGAAATGATGGGTATTACTACACCACATCTACTAACGATGGTGTAGAATGGACAGCCGCCACTTTGTGGAATGGCATTACGGAAGGAGTAGATTGCTCATCCATCGTGCTGGTTGACGATATCTTCTATTTGCTCGCTGAAAATGCCCTTTATCGTTCTGAGAATGGTGTAGACTGGAGCAAAGTAAATACCCACACGCCACTTTCATGTCTTATACCTTCCATGTCGGCCGATGGAACTTCAGTCTGGAGTATCAGCAATGGCCTTTTCGTGACATCTAGCGAAATGACCACATGGCAAGATTTCGGACAACAGGCAGGAAAATACATCAACAAGGTGGCTGGCTCGTTTTGTCAACCATTGCGCACCAACAAGCATATCTACCGTACCTTGTTTGTAACGGGCTCATCGTTATCTACAGATACTTGTGCCCAGGTATGGAGTAAGCTGTCTACAGAGACAGAGTGGGTGGAGGTGAAGCCCGTAGGAACAAATATATACGGATGTCCCAACCTCGAGAATCTCGCCGTCATCAGTTATCGCGACAAGCTATATGCCTTCGGAGGTAAGAGCCTTGGCAACCGCCATGTACCTATCGAAGCATTCAGCACCTGTTTTGAGTCACGAGACAATGGAGTGACATGGAAAGTTCGCAACCGCGCATTTAGTCTGCCCGAAAAATTCGCTGGAAGAGAGGATACATTCTCTACCATCGTTGATGATCACAACCGCGTATGGGTGATCTGGAGCACCTCTGGAGAGGTTTGGCAGGGAACCTGGAGCGGAATAGAGTAAAGAAAAATTACGATTAGCTTATCCTCAACTCCTATGCAGAGCCATACACGACAATACATCATCCGACGTGTCTCAGCGGTATTTTTACTGCTGACATGTGTGCATATGGCTGCAGCTCAAGAGTTGGAGTATAAGATGGAATTGGGAGGCATGGCTGGAGGATGCTTCTATTTAGGCGATGCTAACTACCTCACCCCCTTCAAGCATACAGCTATGGCTGGAGGTGTATTGGCCCGATACAATTTCAATCCTCGCATGGCTGTAAAGGGTGACCTGGCTATAGGACGTATCAAAGGAACTACTGAGGGGCAGGCCAACAAATTCCCTTATGCCAACACTGCCTTTAGCCGCAACGTATACGAGCTGAGTTCACAGTTTGAGTATAACTTCTTTGCATATGGCACTGGAGCAGGATATAAAGATAGTCGCAAACTAGCCCCATACATACAAGCTGGCTTAGGATTGACCTATGCTCCCAAACCTGTTCACCATGTGCTGGCCCTCAATATTCCGATGGGCATAGGCGTGAAATACAAGTTGGCCCACCGCCTCAATGTGGGAGCTGAATGGACCATACGTTTCACCACTTCGGATAGACTTGATGTAACCCAGGCCTCTGAGCTGCAACTCGACGACCCATATGGCATTGAAAGCAAAGGACTAAAGAATAAGGACAGCTACTCCATGCTGATGTTATATATCAGTTACGATATGTTCCCTAAATATAGAAAATGTAACAACTAAAGCGATGAGAGACGGTAACACTTTCTCTATCGTGACAAACCAAAGAAACAATAATCACAAACGAAGATGACATACAAAGAGCAGTTAGACATGAATCGCATCCCCCAACACATTGCCATCATTATGGACGGCAACGGTCGTTGGGCTAAGGAGAAGGGCAAGAGACGTGGCGAAGGACATATTTCCGGCGCTGCAGCTCTGCACAATACGATGATGAATGCGGCTAAGCTAGGAGTAAAATATGTAACCGTATATGCATTCTCTACGGAAAACTGGACACGCCCCGATGAGGAGGTCAATGGATTGATGGCACTATTGTTTGAAAAACTCGACCTCAGCATCTTCATGGACAACGATATCCGTTTCTGTGTCATCGGCGATACC
>JAFOYZ010000134.1 GCA_017424485.1 Bacteroidaceae bacterium | reverse complement strand
GTACTGGGCGCTCGCTGAGAATAAACGTTGTTTATTCGCTCGCTTTTTCGTACCTTTATGAGCAAATCAAGAAGGTACTGGGCGCTCGCTGAGAATAAACGTTGTTTATTCGCTCGCTTTTTCGTACCTTTGCAAATAAAAAGAATTATGCGAATCGATATACTCACTGTATTGCCCGAAATGATTGAGGGTTTCTTCGACTGTTCCATCATGGCTCGCGCCAAGAAAAAGGGATTGGCCGATATCGTTATACACAACATACGCGATTATACAACCGACAAGCATCACCGCACCGACGACTACCCTTTCGGTGGATGTGCTGGTATGGTAATGAAGATTGAGCCCATCGACAACCTTATCACTAAGCTAAAGAGTGAGCGGCACTATGATGAGGTGATCTTCACTACTCCCGACGGCGAGCAGTGGAATCAGAAGATGGCCAACACGATGTCAATGTGTGAGAACCTCATTATTCTGTGCGGGCACTTCAAAGGCATAGACTATCGTATACGAGAGCATCTGATAACCAAAGAGGTCAGTATCGGAGATTACGTGCTTACCGGTGGCGAACTAGCTGCTGCAGTGATGGCCGATAGCTTGGTGCGCATCATTCCAGGAGTTATCAGCGATGAGCAATCGGCACTCTCCGATTCATTCCAAGATAACCTGTTGGCACCACCCGTATATACACGTCCTGCCGAATACAAAGGATGGCGTGTACCTGACATCTTGCTTTCAGGACACGAAGCGAAGATTCGTGAATGGGAATTCCAACAATCGCTAGAACGTACGCAACGGTTACGCCCCGACCTCTTAAACGAGAAATGAGAACATATATAATATAATAAAGGTGGACCCAAAGGCCCACCTTTATTATATTTGAAGATCACACTTAAATCTCCAATGCGCCAATAATATCGCGCACGGAAGAGAAGCCATGACGATCAAGGTAGTCATTAATTCCATCTACGATCTTTCCTGTCACGGCCGGATCCATGAAGTTTGCTGTACCCACCTCGATGGCCGATGCTCCCGCTAGAAGGAATTCGATAGCATCAGTAGCATTAGTGATGCCTCCCAAGCCTACAACAGGTATCTTTACAGCCTTTGCCACCTGCCATACCATACGCAGAGCGATAGGCTTTACGGCAGGACCGCTCATGCCACCAGTAACCGTTGAGAGCACAGGTCGACGGCGTTCAGCATCAATAGCCATGCCAAGCAAAGTGTTAATGAGCGATACACTGTCAGCACCGGCCGACTCAGCAGCACGAGCTATCTCTGTGATATCGGTCACATTAGGCGACAGCTTGACGATGAGTGTCTTATCATATACCTTACGTACAGCGTTCACCACTTCGGCAGCTCCCTTAGCAGTAACGCCAAATGCCATGCCACCCTGTTTTACATTCGGACATGAGATATTGAGTTCGATGGCAGGGATAGCCTCCAAAGCATTGATGCGCTCAGCAGTAGCTACATAATCTTCGATAGCCGAACCACTGACATTGACAATCATATTGGTCTTGTAGTCTTTTATCGTAGGGTAAATCTGCTCACAAAAATAGTCTACACCCTTGTTTTGTAAGCCTACAGCATTGAGCATACCTGATGGTGTCTCAGCCATACGTGGATAGGGATTTCCCTCACGATGATGAAGGGTTGTTCCCTTGACGATAACGCCACCGAGGCGATTGAGGTCAACAAAGTCGGCAAACTCAGTGCCGTAACCAAATGTTCCCGATGCCGTCATCACCGGATTAGCAAGTTCGAGCTTGCCTATAGATGTTCTTAAATCTGCCATGATAACTTTTCTATTGCAAATACAGGACCTTCTTTACATACACACACATTACCCTCCTTGGTATCTTCTACGCAGCACAAGCATGCACCTACTCCACAAGCCATCTTATTCTCAAGCGATACCTCACAGGGCACACCAGCAGCCTTAGCCCAGCGAGCCACAGCAACCATCATTGGTTTGGGACCACATGTATACACCTGAGTAAACTGCTCGCGAGTAAGCACTGAATGTTGAGTTACATACCCCTGTTCACCTACAGCACCATTCTCTGTGGTGATATATACAGGACCTATCTTCTCAAATTCCTGCACCTGCATCAATTCGTTCTCGGTACGACTACCCAAAAGGAAGGTAGGCGTGACTCCCATCTCCTTCAATTTCATGCCGAGGTAAAGCAGGGGGGCAACACCCACTCCACCACCAATTAGCAGAGGATGCCCCGACGAGTCAGAAGGCAATGTAAAACCATTACCGAGAGGAAGCACCAAGTTCAGCGAATCGCCTTCTTTTAGGGTTGCCATCCAGCGGGTGCCATCACCAACAAGCTGTACCAGCAATCCCAGTTCATTGGTTTCCTTATTATAATAATGTATAGAGATAGGACGACGCAGCATCACACTGGGAGTATGATCTACGCGCACTTCTACAAACTGCCCCGGAAGCATCTCGGGCAGCTGTTCGTCGGCAGTAAGGCATAGCAGCACACACTGCTTGCCTACACTTACTGTTTTACGAACGGTCAAATCAAGAATATATTTCTTCATACGCACATAGTTAGTATTACTTCTTTAGTTTCACGCTTTTTTCTCTGTCGGCCAGAGTCCAACGCACAATATACGTTCCTCCAGGCAGTTCGGTCAATGACTGCTGTTGGTCAGCCTTGAAAGTATATAGTAGGCGGCCACCTACAGTATACACATAGACATCCACGTCTGAGAGAACATGCATATCATCAGATACAAACCGGATACAATCGTTCTCCTTATCATAGATGACAGTATAGTCAATATCGGCCTTATAGGCAAGCGGGTCAACGGCATTGTCTATCACATTGGTAGCCTTAAGCAACTTCCATCTTACATTGGTTGTTTTATCCTCGGCATTGCCTATGCATGGTTCACCTGCTTTGACACTTCCCTTGACAGTACCCAACAGGCCAGCTGCGCTGGTCAGCGTAAAGGTGTTGTACGATACTTGGTTGGTAACAAACTGTCCCCACTCATCACGAGGAGTTTGCGAAAGCATCAATGTTCCACTTTCATCCATCACAGACACATACATTCCATTGGTATAGATATGGTATGTATTGATGGCATCAGCTACGGGAATAAGGCGGAAACGCTGAGCGAAGTTCATCGTATCGGCAGCCTCCAAAGTGAGTCCATCGTCACATGACAGATTAAGACTGGAAGCGAGATGACGCATGTAGTAGTCAGCATCTACATCAGGTTGGTTAAGTATAGCAAAGTTTTCCAATGCCTCATACAATTGGTCTATCATCTTCTCATAATCTTTGGCACTACTATACTCATACTCTTGCGCCTCCTTGATTGCGCTTTTGAGTGCATCTACATTTTCTTGTGCATGCTGCATGGGATTAGTACCGATCCATGTTGTGCGCACAGCAGATAACGCTTCGTTAGCTTGCTCTATCAGCGCTTTCAGTTCGGCCTTCACATCAGCCAGTTCGTCAACAAATTCCTCAATGACCCACTCTGAACGCATCTCCTCATCAGGATATCCTTCACGTTTGTTGGCATATACGGTAGAGCCGTCGATAATATCATCGGTACCCAACAGTCCATTTACAGTATATATGCGATAGCAGTCGCCAGTTACAGACACGTTGAAAGTAGACTTTGCCTTATTGGTTATACTCTCTTGACCTACCATCGTCCAGCTATTCACCGATCCCAGCATCACATATAATTCATTATTTGATTTCAGATACACCCCATTGCCTTCTCCTGTGTACTCAAATGTATATTGCTGGTCCTCATCGTAATTGTTGTGGGTAGTTACACTCAGTTTGTCGGCAACTATGTCGAGATAATATCCCGAACTCTTATGACGTATCACATACTGACTTCCTGGCAACGGAAGTATCTGTTTTTGTGATTCAGCCAACTGATTAGCAAGATTCACATTGGTAAGTATATAATCGTCTGCAACAGTTGACTCAAACTCCTTAGCACTGGCTACCATCTGTCTAAGTTGTTCGATCTTATCCTCCGAATAACAGAAGATACCATCACCCACCTGCTCATCGGTCAACGAAGCCAAGAAGACTTCAGCATCAGCAATAGTTGCTGCCAGCGTTTCTTTCACCTCATCAGGTACATAGTCGGGGATAAGTTCCTCTGGAGTGATATGCCACTGACGATTGTTGCTGATTGCATTACGATCATCATTGGTATAGCTGAGTATGTTATTGCCATCTGTAGCGCCACCACCTGAGTTGTTGATGGCATGATCAGTATATACATTGATGATGTTATAGTTGTCGTTCTCGTTGACGGTGACAAACTGCCACAATTGTCTACTGTCAGTAGCGTCCGGTTCTGCAACAGTCAGTGCTGTACCTACTGTAGAGGTAGGTGATGGATCATTGAAGGCCATTCCTGTAGCCTTATTGACCAACTGGTAGTAGTCGCCTACCTGAATAATCTTCCACAGCTGGGTATCACGCCCATATTCCGGTGACCATATCACCACATTGGCGCCAGCAGCAGAAGACTGATCGGCTATGTCGAGTACCTTATTCGTACCTTTGTTATATACACGATAATAATAGCCCTCTTGCAGAGCAAATGGCTCAAGTGTCACCACCGGATCATCGTCTCCACCCATATCATTGGCTCGCTCAGCAAATCGAGTGGTAAGAAACGCCATATGCTCACCAATAAAAGTCTTGAGCTGATCAATGTAGTCGGCATAGGTCGAATAGAGGTATATCTCATTATACACTCTCGATGTAATGGAATAGCGGTTATAATTCTTCGCCTGTGAACGGTCGAGATAGGCCGCCATACTATCGATATAGTTGTAGAGATGTTCTTCAAGCCCCTCGGCCACCTTTTGCTTCCAAGCTGTATTTACAGCATTGTTAAACCACGGATCCTCAATCATCCGCTTCACCCATACCTTCGTAAGGTCGCTACCAAAACCAGCATCTATCATGTCACGATTAGTGACATCGCCCACACGATTACAGTTATTATAAGCAATATCATAGTCCCACAACGGGCCGAAGTATAGCTTGGGATCATCCTTATCTTTATATACAAATGTGCTCCAGAAGCCATCCACATTGGCACTCAGCTCGGTTGCGATATACCAGCTAACAAGCGTAGCCGAATCGGCTATGGCACGGTATCCGTTGGCAGCATCAGTAAAATTGTTGCCAAACAGCGAAGATTCAAAATCGTTAAGGTACTGCTTGATATAATTCGTTTGCGCCGTATTAATGATATCTTCGTCGGGCGATTTCACCGATATTATAAGATTCCTACTCGTGCGGAAATTGACTTTCTCACTGGTGCCAAATCCATCTATCTCCACCAGATATCCACCTGTAATGTTAGTGTCTGCAGTGGCGGGATCTTCCTGCTCGAAAATCTCTACACGCTTATTGTCCACATTCACTTGGTCTGATACCTGGTAGTTGCCCAAGTAGGTGCCATTGAGAACAAGATCTACGAAGTGTGCTGCCGGACTGAAAGGTTGTCCTAGGAAATCTCCCATCGTAAAGGTTACGGCATTGCGCAAGAGCGACTTATCGCCATGATTGGCCAGCAGTGTCCAGCTCTTGTTTTTGGCATATCCCTTACCGAGGAATTTGGTAGACTCTTTGAACTTGATACGGTATGGTTTCTTTGCCAGATTCCACGTAGAGTTTCCTCGGCCACGTATCTGGAGCGAGTCATACTGTACCATCGTGTTGCCATCAATATAGGTCAATGTGGCATATATATACGTTGTCTTGCTCGTCACTGACTGCTTGTTGAAGGTCTCGATATAAATGGTAGGTATGTTGGTCAACTGGGTATATTGTGCCATGCCAACCATTGCCGTCAAACATATGACGAGAGTCAAGAGTATTCGTTTCATCGTATCTACTATCAAATTTATCTAGTTGAAAGTGCAAAATAACATATTTTTAGCGAAAGCGACAAAAAAGCTCTACGAAAAATCTGTATGATTGTAGGTTTAGCACTTAAAAATCTGTATTTTTGCAACATGTTTCGCAATACTAGTAATTAACATTTATCAAATATACATTATGAATTGTACTAAACACGCGCTACTTATGGCAACAACCATCGTGGCAGGAGCACTATGCTCTTGCACTGAGAGCGGAGAGAAAAAAGCCGATACCCCATTCATCGGCAAGAATGAGATTAAGATTGAGGGTGACCGCATGACTCCCGAAGCCCTATGGGCCATGGGACGCATCGGCAACATAAGTCCCTCACCTGATGGCAAACAGATTGCCTACGGTGTCACCTACTATAGCGTGCCCGAAAACAAGAGCCACCGCGTCATTTACATGATGAATGCCGACGGCACCAATAATCACATGCTCACGACATCAACAGCCAGTGAGGGCGACGTGACATGGATTAAGGGTGGCACCAAGCTCGCCTACCTGAGCACCGAGAGCGGCAGCAACCAGCTGTGGGAGATGAATCCCGACGGTACCGAGCGCCGCCAGCTCACCGACACGGAGAAGAGCCTTGAGGGCTACAGCTTCTCACCCGACGAGAAGCAGCTCATCCTCGTGATGACCGTGAAGAACGGCTCCACCACTGCAGACAAGCACCCCGACCTGCCTTTGGCCACAGGTCGCGTCATCACCGACCTCATGTATAAGCATTGGGATGAGTGGACCGACGAAATCCCCCACCCCTACGTGGCCGACTTTGACGGCAAGGGCATCAGCAACCTTCGCGACATCCTCGAAAGCCAGCCCTACGAGTCGCCCATGCGTCCCTTCGGCGGTATGGAGCAGCTCGCTTGGAGTCCCGATGGCAAGACCATTGCCTACACCTGCCGCAAGAAGACTGGCGCAGCGTACTCCAAGAGCACCGACAGTGACATCTACCTATATAATATAGCCACTGGCGAGACACAGAACATCTGCAAGGCCGATGCTACCGACAAGAATATGGGCTACGACATCAACCCCCAGTACTCGCCCGACGGCACCATGATAGCCTGGCAGAGCATGGAGCGCGACGGCTACGAGAGCGACTGGAACCGCCTCTACGTGATGGACCTCGCCACAGGCGAGAAGCGCTTCCTCAGCCGCGCTTTCGACAGCAATGTGGATGAGTTCGTATGGATGCCCGACGGCAAGGGATTCTACTTCAGCGGCGTATGGCACGGCACAACGATGATCTATAGCCTCGACCTCGAAGGCAACGTGCGTCAGCTCACCGAGGGTCAGTACGACTTTGGCGGCATCACCCTCATGGGCGACCAGATACTCTGCAAGCGCCACTCCATGGCCGAGGCCGACGAG
>JAFOYZ010000133.1 GCA_017424485.1 Bacteroidaceae bacterium | reverse complement strand
GACCTACCTTTCTATACTCGTACTGGATGGCCCGAATTGGCCTCACCTGTTCCCTTTGGCGAACTCATACCGCTCTATGGCGACTATGCCGATGGATTTTGGGAACGTTCGTTGCAAGAAACTGCAGGTAATTACTACAAGGCTTTCAACTTCAAGTCTTTCCGTTCCTCTACGGCCATTGCTACCGAACAGTTGGGCGAACAAAAAGAGCGTCTCACCGAGGGTGATGAGCAGTATCCCTACTTTACATGTGAGTTAGGTGGAGGCATGATGACAGCCTATCATCGTCGTCCCTATATATACCCCGAAGATGCCTATTCGCTAGCCGTGGTGAAACTTGGTAGTGGTAGTAACCTTCTAGGTTATTATATGTACCACGGAGGTACCAATCCTGAGGGTATCGATGAACTTAATGAAACTCAGCGTACTCCATCGACAAACTATAATGACATGCCGGTGAAGAATTACGATTTTCAGGCACCGCTCGGTGAGTTCGGACAGCCTTATCCGCACTACTATACTTTGCGTAAGCTACATCTCTTCATGCACGACTTTGGCCAATTGCTAGCCCCCATGGAGGCACAGTTTCCTTGTCCGCAAGATATCAAGAAGGGCGATGATAGTTTCTTGCGTTACGCTGTACGTGAGAAGGATGGTAGCGGATTCATCTTCATCAATAACTACGAGCGCCTTCAGTCCCTTTCCGCAAAGAAGAATGTGCGTCTCGAGGCTTGCGGTATAACATTACCCCGCATTACCATTCCTGCGGGCACGGTATGTATATTCCCTGTCAATGTGGAGGGCATACGTTATGCCACTGCCCAACTCATTGCCCATCGTGATGGCAAAATTTATATGGAGCAGATACCAGGTATCCCCACTACAATATGTATGACCGACGGCAAACTTTTGCGTGGTGTGAAACCGCGTGGCGCAGATACTCCCGTGTATAAGAATATCTACCTGCTCGATAGTTATACGGCATCGCGTCTGTTCCTCGAAGAGGCTCCCTTACAGCCGAAAATCGATGATGTAGTCTATGCCAAGGTGCGTGAGGCCACTGCTAACTATCAGATTACCATTGGACGCAATAAGGTAGCTGAAGCACCTCGTGATGAGCATTTTGCTCATGCTGCCATCTATACCATTGATGTCCCCGAGTGTGATCGTGAGGGCCGAATCTTGCGCATTGACTATCGAGGCGATGTGGCCCGACTCTATTGTAATGGACAGTTCATTGCAGACAATTTCTATAATGGTCGCCCCATGCTTTATGGCTTATGGCGATTGCCTAAGGATTGTAAGCAGCTCGAGTTGCGCATCATCCCTTTGCAGGAGAATATGCCTGTCTACTTCCCCCGCGAGGCCTGTATCACTCCTGGTGAGTCTATAACTCGTATCGTTGTAGAATAATTGCATATTGCCGCCATTGGGGATGTCCAGTGGCGGCAGTTCTTAAGGTGAGTTTGGGGTGGGGAGGGTAGAGTAGAGAATATTATCGCTCTACTCGCGAACAAAAGAGCAGGAGGTTGTGTTTTAGGTTCATTGATATCATACCTAACCCCTTTCTGTAATTTATGGAAAAGAACAAACTGACCTCTTCCAATGGACGTCCTGTAGCGGACAATCAAAATTCACAAACGGCAGGCCAACGCGGTCCGATATTGATGCAAGACCCGTGGCTGATAGAAAAGTTAGCACACTTTGATCGAGAGGTGATCCCCGAACGGCGTATGCATGCCAAGGGGTCGGGTGCCTATGGCACTTTTACCGTGACGCACGATATCAGCCGATACACCCGTGCGGCAATCTTTAGTAAAGTGGGTAAGCATACGGAGTGCTTTGTGAGATTTTCTACAGTAGCAGGCGAGCGCGGAGCTGCTGATGCCGAACGAGACATTCGTGGTTTTGCCATGAAGTTTTATACCGAAGAAGGTAATTGGGACCTTGTGGGAAACAATACACCTGTATTCTTTTTGCGCGATCCACTGAAATTTCCCGATCTCAATCATGCCATCAAGCGTGATCCTCGTACTAATATGCGTAGCGCATCAAACAACTGGGACTTTTGGACTCTTCTTCCTGAGGCGTTACATCAAGTGACTATCACGATGAGTTCGCGTGGCATTCCCTTGTCGTATCGACATATGCACGGGTTTGGTAGTCATACTTACAGCTTTTATGATAAGGATAATAAGCGTACATGGGTGAAATTTCATTTGCGCACTTTGCAAGGCATTAAATGTCTTACTGATGAGGAGGCAGAAGCTATTATTGCTAAGGATCGTGAGTCTCATCAACGCGACCTTTATGAAAGCATAGAGCGAGGAGATTTTCCTCGGTGGCTGTTCCAAGTGCAATTGATGACCGAGGAAGAGGCAAAGAACTACAGTATCAACCCATTTGACTTGACGAAAGTATGGCCTCATGGCGACTTTCCTTTGCATGACGTGGGGATATTGGAACTCAATCGTAATCCCGAAAATTATTTTGCTGAGGTCGAACAGGCAGCCTTTAATCCTATTAATGTGGTTGAGGGTATTGGATTCTCACCCGACAAGATGTTGCAAGGACGACTGTTTTCCTATGGCGATGCACAGCGTTATCGTTTGGGTGTGAATCTGGAACAGATACCTGTAAATCGCCCACGTTGCCCTGTGAATTCTTATCATCGCGATGGGGCTATGCGTGTAGATGGTAACTACGGCTCCACCAAAGGATATGAGCCCAATAGTTATGGCGAGTGGGGAGATTCACCGCATACAAAGGAGCCGCCATTATCATTGCATGGTGATGCATACAACTATGATGAGCGTGAGTATGATGATGACTACTACAGCCAGCCGGGTAATCTCTTCCGTCTGATGTCATCTGAAGAGCAAGAACTTCTCTTTGCGAATACTGCACGTGCAATGGGCGATGCAGAGCTCTTTATCAAGTGCCGTCATATACGCAACTGTTATCGTGCCGATCCACGATATGGTGAGGGAGTTGCGCGAGAGATGAATATTAAAATAGAAGATGCCTTGAAAGAAGAATAATACTTTATCTACGATTGTCAAAAGAGCTGTCTTGAGATGGCTCTTTTGGTTTTGTAATAATATAGATGGATAATTGAGGGTATATCTCTAGATATACCTTTTGTATTGTGAAAATAAATATATATCTTCGTAGCCTCAAATCATATGCAGATGCTTCAATGTGTATGATGGAGGTAAAAATAAAAAAAATGAGCATGAAAACTATTGTATTACTTGCAACTAAAAAAAATCTAAGAAAATGAAAAAGACACCTATGGTAGTTATGTTTGCAGCGTTGCTCTTCGGCAGTGCAATGACTATAACTGCTCAGACAGCGGTCGATGTAGATCGTACGAAGTATCCAGACTATTCAGAAAAGATTAATCCCGACTGGTCGCTCATGCCTTCTGTTCGTGAAGCAGGAGCACCTGCTCGCAATCGCACAGTGAGTGGACGCCCCGATCATGTGAATAATGCAGACACGAAGCATTTTCCACCCGTGTTTAACCAGCACGGGGGCTCGTGCGGATCCGCATCGCGTATCTGCTACATGTTTAGCTATGAATTGGCAGCCTACCGTAATCTCGATGGTTCTGCCCCAGCCAATCACTATCCCTCGCATTTCGTATGGTTGCATACCAACTCGCCCGGCAACCAAGGCAAGGACGCTTTTGTGATGCATGTGGGTGTACCTTCGGCAGCTACTTATGGCGGACAGACCTATTCGTCGACCTTTGGTGGACAGGTAGAGACCGACCAGGACTTCGGCTGGATGCAAGGCTACGACAAGTGGTTCGAGGCCATGCACAACCGTATGCTACAGCCCTCTAACTTCCCCGTCAACGTAGGCACTGAGGAGGGTCGCGAAGCTGTCAAGAACTGGCTATGGAACCACAATGGTGACAACTCGTTTGCAGCTGGTGGTATATGCGGTATCGGCGTAGCCTCGGGTGGTGTATGGAAGGATATCCCCAAGACTGCAACGAACGACGCCATTGGTGTCACAGGCATGGGTTACGTACACCAGTGGGGTAGGCAAGTAGACCACGCCCTCACCATCGTGGGCTATGATGACCGCATCGAGTTTGACCTCGACAAGGATGGCAAATACGGCGAACCCGAAGCCGATGAGTTAGGCGCATGGATTATCGTCAATTCATGGGGAATGTGGGAAAACAAAGGATTTATCTACTGCCCCTATGCTCATGGTGTACCCGCCTTCAATAGCGATGGTTCTGTGCCCGACAACTTCTGGACCCCCGAAATCTATCGTGTACGTAAGGACTATCGCCCCTTGCGCACCATCAAGTTGGAGATGGATTATAGCCGCCGCAGCGAGATAGCGCTCAGTGCCGGTATCAGCGCAGACCTCAACGCTACTGAGCCTGAGAAGACCACATCGTTCGTGCACTTTACCTATGCTGGCGACGGCAATTACGGTAACAGCAACCCAGCTCCCGAGGTTCCCATGCTGGGCCGTTGGGCCGATGGCAAACTGCATACAGAGCCTATGGAGTTTGGCTATGATCTCACCGACCTTACCGACGGATACGATATGAATGCCCCCCTCAAGTACTTCTTTATCGTTGACACCAAGTCGTGGGCGCAGGGCAAGGGCACCATACACAATGCCTCCATCATGGATTATCAATATGACCTACAAGGTCTGGAGACTCCCTTTGGCTTAGGCGAGGGCGTGGAAATCAAGAATGCCGGCAACAAGACCATCATCTCTGTCATCGTACATGGCAGCAACTACAACGCACCGCAGAACGTGACATTCAACAATGGCACCATCAGTTGGGAAGTGCCTCAGCGCTCTAGCCTCGAGGTGGCATCGTACTGCATCTATAGCAATGGACTACTCGTAGGCAATGTGCCTGCAGGTACCTGTTCCTTTACTCCCAAAAACGTAACGTTGGGCGAGTATGCCGTGAGCGCACTCTATGCCGACGACAATGAGTCGTCGAAGATTTCTGTGAAGACTCCCGTGGCAGCATCAGACGTCAATATGGGTGTAAAATTCGAGCAGGCAGGTTTCACTATCCCCAATGTCTTCAGCACCAAGTACACGCAGGCAACCATCGAATACTGGATAAAGCCCACTGCACTTACCGATTGGAACCAAAGTGGTGGCCCCGGATGGGGTACCTTCATGTTTCACGCTAATGGTAGCGGTGCTTTCACAGCGGGTTGGGATACTGCCAACCGCCTTAATACTAGCACATCGCTGAAAACCAATCAGTGGAACCATGTAGCTATCGTCGTTGACGGCAACAAGATGACCGTATACCTCGATGGTGTGAGCCGCGGCAGCGTGACTTCACAGACCTATAGCGGACTAGGCGGTTTTGGCAATCTCGTATTCTCATCCAATGGCGCACAGAACGCGCAGAACGCACAATACGACGAGATACGCATCTGGAATACGGCACGCACGGCTGCTGAGATTAAGGCATGCAAGAACGCTGAGTTTGTGGGCAGCATCATGCCGCAAGGACTTGTGGCCTACCTTAAGGGCGATCTTATCGTAGATGCTGAAGGCAAGCAGGTGATGCTCGACTGTGTGGGCGGACACCATGCTACATTGCAAGGTACATACAGTGAGGTGAGCCAGGACATGCCCACATTGGGTACTCCCGATGCAGCTCCCACTATTAGCATCAACGCGCCTAAGGGCACCGTACACGTAGGTATTCCTGTGACACTGAGTGCTTCATACAACACCGCCGTTACCCATCTGGCATGGACGGCCGAGGGCGCAGGCATCAAGGACCTCACCGTGGCAACCCCCACCATGACATTTGCCACCGCAGGTACACACACTGTGTCGGTGACAGCCACCAACTCTGATGGCACCGCAGCTACAGCTACCTATGACATCACCGTAGAGGAGGCTCCCGAGCTCGACGCTACATTTACTATGACCACACGCAGCGTGCCGGCAGGCGAGCGCGTCACCTTCCTTGCCACCACCCCCTTGACGGGTTACCTCTATCAGTGGCAGATGCCCGGAGCAGAGGAAGAAACTGCTGCGACGGTCAATGCAGCCACATCATACATCAATCAAGGTACCTACACCGTGACACTCACCGTGACTGCCCCTGATGGTGCCAAGAAGAGCCACTCTGAGCAAATCGAAGTCATGGAAGTGGCGCCTAAGGCCGACTTCAACATCGCTCCGGCTGTGGTTGTCAAGGGTGAAGAGGTGAGCCTCGTCGACAAATCACTATACAGCCCCACACAGTGGGAGTGGCGCGTGACCAATGGTAGTGCCAACTATATAGCTTACGACCAGCACAAGACCTTTGCTATCGACAAGCCGGGTGCATATTCAGTATCACTCACTGCAACCAATAGTAAGGGCAGCAGCAGTGTTGAACGCAAGAATGTCATCCTAGTGACCAATGCCGACAGCAAAAATGGTCTGCTCTTCAGCAACAACGCAGCTGCCGTGACCGCTACAAAGGTGCCGTTCACCGCAGGGCAGACAGCCTTTACCATCGACTGGTGGATGAACTGCAACTATCCCGAAGGCGATTCTAATGGCTTGGGAGAGAGCGAAGGTACCATGATTGTGAAGACACTCAGTGGTGGCAAGTTGGCACTCTATGTCAATGGCAAGAGCGTAATGACCGCTGACGGATTCATTATTCCTGGCGAGTGGCACCACTATGCTGTCACCTTCAACCAGGGCAAGGTGCAGTTCTATCGCGATGGATGGCTCAGGCTCACCCGTCCCATGAGTTCGACCACAGCTCTATCTACGGTCAACACCTTCCGTATTGGTGGCTCACAGGCTCCCTTTGGCGGCAGCATCGATGAGTTGCGTGTATGGAACAAGCTACTCACCCAAGAGCAGATGAAGGTATACTCCAATGCTCCCGTCGAGGATGTGGCTCAGGCCGAGGCTGACGACAATCTCGTGCTCTACTACACCTTCAACCAAAGTGGAGGCGATGTGCAGGATGCAACATCAAATGCCAACCACGGTGTACGCACCAACTTTGGCCCCGACGGTGATGCATGGGCACTCTCGAAGGGCGTCTTCAGCCTCAACTTCGAGGAGAACGTAAGCACAGACGTCACTGCCGATTATCTGAAGAACTACGCCAAACCCTTCGCCAGTACGACTACATGCATCAATCCTAATCTGCCTTCACGCACCTTCGCATTGGAAGGATGGAATATCGAGAATGCAGCTGTCCAGGGTGATATCATCACAGGGGCACATGTCGACAAGAATAAGTCGTCATGCCTCACCGTCACTACCAAGTGGGATAGTTTTGCAACCGCTCTTACTGATCATAAGGTCTACCAAACCGTCACCCTCCCCGCAGGATACTACACCTTCGAGGCAATGTATGACGATAGCTTTGAGGGACAGTGCGGAAGCAGCTATGTCGTGGCAGCCATTGGCAACACCTTGCCTGCTACAGCGGCAATCGATGAGGCACTGGCATACACGGTCATGCAGCCTAAGGGTAGCGTAAGCACTAACAAGGTGTCCTTCATTCTTACCCAAGAGTCCACTGTGAGCCTGGGCTTGCTCATTAATATGAGCGGGCAGAGCTGTATGACCATTCAGCGCTTCTCACTGAAGAGAGACAATGTGACAATCTATGGCAAGTCATCAGATATCGTGGCTGCTATCGCACAGTTGAGCAACAATCAGCTCTACTACATCTCACAGCCTAATCATGCAGGTGGTCCCACCGCATGGGCAGTAGCTGAAGGTGGCAATGCGCTGAAGTCAACCGGCGACCTTGATATCACACCTGTTAAGACCGATGCCCGCCAGCAGTTTGCTTTCATCAGTAACGACAACGGAGCCACACATTACCTCTACCATGCAGCAGAGAAGAAGTTTGTGAGCAAAGACGGTTCGCTGACCGATGCTCCAGTTGATGCCATCTATCTTGCGGCAGGTGCCTATGATACCACATTCGTGGCCTATTTTGATGACGCACACTACATCAACGTAGGAGGCAGTAAGGAGATGATCATCAACGGCTACAATACCCCCGACGGAGGCAACTCTTGCGCTATCTATCCCGCAGGTGTCTTCAGTCCTAAGGGTGCACTTGCCAAGTTCCCCGCCACAAAGGTGATAGGTATTACGCTTAGTCATAGCCAAGCCACTATAGAGGAGGGCAGTTCGCTGAAGTTGATACCTACCGTTGCTCCAGACTATGCCACAGACAAGAAGGTGACATGGAGCTCATCGAACGCCGATGTAGCTATAGTCGTCAAGGGCGTTGTGGTAGGCCTCACTCCTGGTACGGCTACTATTACGGCCAAGGCTGGCGATGTAGAAGCCACTTGTGTGGTAACGGTGGAGAAGAAACGTGTACAGGTATCAAGCATCGTGCTTGACCAGACTCAAGCTACTGTCATCGAGGGCGATACATTGGTGCTCACTGCTATCGTAAGACCCGACAATGCCGACGATAAAACGGTGACGTGGAGCACATCTGATGCTTCTATCGCTGTGGTCGACAATGGTGTTGTCGTGACTCTCGCGCCTGGTACTGTCACTATCACTGCTACGGCAGGAGGCAGGGAGGCCAAGTGCGTGATAACGGTTGAGGAGAGATTCGTACCGGTTACTGGAGTTGTCCTCAACTATACTGAGGCTACCATCGCTGTAGGTGAAAAGTTGGAACTTGTGGCGACGGTGTTGCCCGAAGATGCTACCAAGCAGTCGGTAACATGGAAAACTTCAGACAAGAGTGTAGCTTCTGTTCGCAGAGGTATCGTGGTGGGCGTAGCCGAGGGTGTGACGGTCATTACTGCCAAGATTGAAGATTTCGAGGCTACATGCGTCGTTACCGTGAAGTTGGCCGATAGCATAGAACAGGTGGCCGGAGATGAGCGTTTTACAGTTTACGATCTCACAGGCCGCGCCGTATTGTGGAATGCTACATCAACCGACGGACTGCAGCGAGGTGTATATATCATCAATGGTCATAAGACTGTAGTGAAGTGATAGATTACAATTCATCAGATAGGGGCGCGTCGTAGGATGTGCCCCTTTTTTATGTGAATGGATTAAAATGTGGAGCGTAAAGTTTGGATGGCTACATACAAAATTGTAATTTTACGGCAAATATCATTTTCTATGAGATACTTATCTATCCTTTGTGTGTCATTAGTGCTCTCGCTGTTTACAGCTTGCACCCGCACCACCATTGACCTTGCGGGTGAATGGCAATTCTCTATGGGCGATGTGCCCGAGTTTACCGACTGCATAGTGCTGCCAGGCTCCATGCTTACCAATGGCAAGGGACACGATGTCACGGTAGATACCCGATGGACGGGCTCTACCTATGACTCCTCCTACTACTATAGTCCTCACCTGGCTCGTTATCGTGAGGAGGGGAATGTGAAGTACCCGTTCTTCCTCACCCCCGACAAATACTACGTGGGCAATGCTTGGTATCGTCGCACGGTGCGTGTGCCCAGTTCATGGGAGGGAAGACCCGTGACTCTTTACCTTGAGCGCCCCCATATTGAGACCACCCTTTTTGTTAATGGTCGCGAGGTAGGGCATCAGATGTCGCTCAGTACTCCACATCAGTACGATATCTCAGAGTATGTTTCCTATGGCGCTGACAACGAATTGGTTATCTGTGTATACAACGGCATTGAGAATGTCTGTGTGGGGCAAGATTCGCATAGTGTTACCGATCAGACTCAAGGCAACTGGAATGGCATTGTGGGCACCATAGAGTTGCGTTCGGCACCTGTAATTCACAGGGTGCGTGCCGTGCCCGATGTGGCAGCCGGTGTGGTGCGCATCGAGGTCAACGAAGCTAGCTACCAGCTCCCCTTGGGCAAGGACACTTGTCGGTGGAGTGAGTTCAACCCCCAGCTCTATACCCGCACGGTAGATTATCAGGGTACTCCTGTTGAGGTTACCTTCGGCATACGCGATATCCGTATCGAGGGACCGCAGTTCTACCTCAACGATCATCCTATCTGGCTGCGTGGCACACTCGAGAACTGCTGCTTCCCCGAGACGGGCTATGCCCCCATGGATGTGGCAGCATGGCAGCGTGTGTTTGAGAAGTGTCGAGAGTACGGGCTCAACCATGTACGTTTCCATTCTTGGTGCCCGCCCGAGGCGGCTTTTGCTGCTGCCGATCGCGTAGGCATATACTTGCAGCCCGAGGGTCCCTCGTGGCCCAATCATGGTGTACGCTTACGTGCGGGGCAGTATGTAGACACCTACCTCATGGACGAGACCAAGCGTATCATCGATACATATGGCCATCACCCCTCGTTTGTCATGTTTGCTTTGGGTAATGAGCCTGCCGGTCGCTGGGTAGAGTACTGCAACGACTGGGTGTCTGAGATGATGGCCTACGACTCTACCCGTGTCTACTGCGGAGCATCGGTAGGTGGTGGCTGGGCTTGGGACAATGGCAGTCAGTTTCATGTCAAGGGTGGTGGCCGAGGCTTAAATTGGACCTCGCGTGCCCCACAGTGTGCCGATGATTATTTGGCCGACATCACCTTCCCCCGTCACTACTACGACACGATACCCAATAATACGCCTATCATAGCTCATGAACAGGGACAGTGGTGTGCCTTCCCCGACCTTAAGGAGATACCGCAATATACAGGTGCATATAAGGCACGCAACTTTGAGATTTTCCGTGATCTGCTTGCCGATGCAGGTATGGCTCACCGTGCCGAAGCCTTCCTTCAGGCTAGTGGCAAGCTGCAAGCTATGGCCTATAAGTTTGAGAATGAGCGTAACCTGCGTACTCCTGGGTATGCCGGATTCCAACTTCTCGGGCTCAACGACTATAGCGGACAGGGTAGTGCCCTGGTGGGTGTGCTCAATGTGCATTGGCGCGAGAAGGGTTACTGCACTGCCGACGACTGGCGTGAGTCATGCTCGTCTGTTGTGCCTTTAGCCCGCTTCCCCAAGTTTGTGTATACCGATACGGAGCAGCTCGATATACCTGTCGAAGTGTACCATGCTGGAGCTGCACCCATTGACAAGGTACAGTGTACTTACCGGCTGAGTGGTTTGGGCGAAGAAATTGTTGGTCGCCTGCCTCTGCGCAGTCTCCCTGTGGGTAAGAATATCTCTGCAGGCTTTGTCGTGCAGCCCCTGGCTTCCATCTCTACTCCTGCTAAGGCCACACTTACAGTGACCATCAATGCCGAGGGTGGTGAGGTGGCTCGCAATCACTGGGACTTCTGGGTATATCCCGACTCGTGTGTCATGCCTGCGGCCGACGATATCTATATAGCCGATGAGCTCGATGCACAGGCCCTCACCGTACTGGAGCAAGGGGGCAAGGTGCTGCTCACCTCTGCAGGCAAGGTTACCTATGGTAGCGACATCGTGCAGCATTATCTCCCCGTATTCTGGAATACCAGTTGGTTTAAGATGCGTCCGCCCCATACCACGGGTGCTGCGATAGATGCTACCCACCCGCTCTTTGCTCATGGCTTCCCCACCGATGATTGGAGTAATCTCAACTGGTGGGAGCTGCTCAACAAGGCACAGGTGATCAATCTCTCTGACTTCCCAGCCGACTATCAGTCGCCCATACAGCCTATTGACACGTGGCATATCAGTCGCAAACTGGGTATGGTGGTCGAGGCCAGTGTGATGAGTGGTAAGCTGCTGCTCACTACGATGGATATCACCCGTGATCTGGAGCGCCGCGTGGTGGCCCGTCAGATGCGCAGTGCCATACTCAGGTATATGCAAAGCACCGACTTTGCACCTACGCTCACCGTGTCACCCGAGGTGATTGCCGATCTCTATACGAAGCAGGCACCGCGTGTAGATATGTATACCAACGGCTCGCCCGACGAACTCAAGCCTGCGATTGTGCGTTGATACAGAAGTTAGGCTTGCACTAACTTTAGTGACTTCGTCACAGAAATTAGGCGGCGCCTCGGAAAAATGCAAACAAGTTTGCTTTTTCACTCGGCTTGCACTAACTTTAGTCCTTGCTACGCAAGTACAGAAGTTAGGCGGCGCCTCAGAACCGAAGGTCGACGCCCGAAGATAAAATCGAAGGGGCTGAAGTCAAATGCTCAAATAAAATTTGGCATTTCATTCGGCTTGCACTAATTTTAGTGACTTCGTCACAGAAATTAGGCTGCGGCTCGGAAATGCTCAAATAAATTTGGCATTTCTCTCGCCTTGCACTAATTTTGTAGGTTCAAAATGGAAGCTGTTTATGAAGAGATATATTGCTTTGGTATTGTCGTTTCTCGTTGTGCTTTGCAGCGTGAGGGGGCAAGTCACCCCAGACTGGTACCCTTCGGTATCGCCTGTGGGCATGTTTGTCAATTATGATGGCGATGAAGAGGAGATTGAGGCTGGCGGCTCGTATGACGCCCCATTGACAGTCACCTTTATGGCCAATCCGACCGATACAGCCGAGTATGAAGTGCTGTATGAGTGGGGCATCTATCAGGTGAAGAATGGCGCAGAGCGCTTGCTTGCTATGCGCAACGAAGAGAATACCTCATTCAGCTTCACCGAGGGTGGCACAGATGTTACCTACCGCATCACTCTAGAGATTACCTATCGCCACCGCACCGCCCCAATCGAAGGCGAGGGTGAGGGCGAGGCCATCACCTTTTCGCTACGCGGCTCGTCTATCCATCTCTACAATGCCTTCTCTCCCAATGGCGATGGCACCAACGACCTCTTTCGTGTGAAGACCCAGTCGCTGCTCTCGTTCCGTATGAAAATCTTCAATCGCTGGGGGCAGGAGATCGTATCGGGCGACCATCACACGCTCTCTACAATCCACGAAGGCGACTTTACCTACTATATCTGTTGGGATGGTACCTATCACGGACGTCACGTTGAGGATGGCGTATACTTCATCCTCGTTGAGGCCGAGGGTTCTGACGGCATCAAATATGTGCGCCGTGCTGATATCAATGTGCTGACACGCTCAAGAAAGGAGGAAAAGGAATGAGTAATATCGAAGTCTACGGTGCTCGCGAACACAATCTGAAGAATATTGATGCAACTATCCCTCATGGGTCGCTCACGGTGATCACCGGACTGAGCGGTAGTGGCAAGTCGTCTCTGGCATTCGATACCCTCTTTGCCGAGGGGCAGCGCCGCTATATAGAGACCTTCTCGGCCTATGCCCGCAACTTCCTCGGCGGCATGCAACGCCCCGATGTAGATAAGGTCACCGGCCTCTCGCCCGTCATCTCCATTGAGCAGAAGACCACCAACAAGAATCCTCGCTCTACCGTGGGCACCATCACCGAGGTGTATGACTACTTGCGCCTGCTCTTTGCCCGTGCTGGCGAGGCCTACTCCTATAAGTCGGGCGAGAAGATGGTCAAGTATACCGAGGAGCAGATTATCGACCTCATCCTGAGCGACTATAAGGGTCGCCCAATCTTCATTCTCGCTCCACTCGTCAAGGCCCGTAAGGGACACTATCGCGAACTGTTCGAGCAGGTTCGTCGCAAGGGGTTCCTCTATGTGCGTGTCGATGGTGAAGTGCGCGAGGTGATGCATGGCATGCGGCTCGATCGCTACAAGAACCACGATATCGAGGTCGTGGTAGACAAGCTCAAGGTCGACGACAAGGACGACAAGCGCTTGCGTGAGAGCGTGGCCAATGCGATGGTTCAGGGCGACGGACTCATCATGCTTATGGATAAAGACAGCGGCGAGGTGCGTCACTACAGCAAGCGCCTCATGTGTCCTGTCACGGGACTCTCCTATAAGGAACCCGCCCCTCATAACTTCTCATTCAACTCGCCACAAGGTGCTTGCCCCAAGTGTAAGGGATTGGGTCATGTCACCCAACTTGATATCGACAAGCTCATCCCCGACAAGAGCCTCTCCATCTACAAGGGAGCCATCGTGCCATTGGGCAACTATAAGAATACCTTGATATTCCGCACCATCGAAGCCCTTCTCGCGCGTTACGAATATACGCTCAAGACACCCATAGAGGATATTGAGGAAAGCGTCCTCGATGAGGTGTTCTACGGCTGCCCCGAGCGCATCAAGGTGAAGACCACCATCCTTGAGGAGTCCGACATGTTTATCTCCTACGATGGCCTCGTCAAGTACTTCCTCAGCGAGCACGATGTAGAGCCCACAGCAGCGCAGCAGAAGTGGGTCGACCAGTTTTCGGCCACTACCGTCTGTCCCGAGTGCCACGGCACCCGACTCAACCGCGAAGCCCTGCACTACCGCATCCTCGACAAGAACATACATGAGCTTGCCTCTATGGATATCAGCGAACTCTATGAGTGGACCTCTACGGCTGTCACCCGTCTCGAGGGCAATCAGCAGAAGATTGCCGTGGAGATACTCAAGGAGATCAACACCCGCCTGAGCTTCCTCCTCGATGTGGGGCTCGACTACCTGTCGCTCTCACGCTCCTCGATGACCCTCTCCGGAGGTGAGAGCCAGCGCATACGCCTGGCTACACAGATCGGCTCACAGCTCGTCAACGTACTCTACATCCTCGATGAACCCAGTATCGGTCTCCACCAGCGCGACAACCAACGCCTTATCGACTCCCTCAAGTCGCTCCGCGATATAGGCAACACCGTCATCGTGGTAGAGCATGACAAGGATATGATGATGGCTGCCGACCACGTCATCGACCTTGGCCCCCATGCCGGGCGCAAGGGTGGCGAGGTCGTCTTCATGGGCACACCAGAAGAGATGCTACGCACCCATACCCTCACCTCGCAGTACCTCAATGGCGAGATGAAGATTGAGGTCCCAGCCGAGCGCCGCAAGGGCAACGGTCACATATTGCGCCTTACCGGAGCCACCGGCAACAACCTCAAGGGCGTCGATGTAGACTTCCCCCTCGGCACCCTCATCTGCGTCACAGGAGTCAGCGGCTCGGGCAAGTCGTCACTCATCAACGACACCCTGCAGCCCATCCTCTCCAAGCATTTCTACCGCTCGCTGCGCGAGCCACTTCCCTATACCGCCATCGAGGGCCTCGAGCATATCGACAAGGTGGTGTGTGTCGACCAGTCGCCCCTGGGCCGTACGCCCCGCTCCAACCCAGCCACCTATACCGGAGTGTTCAGTGATATACGCAGCCTCTTCGTCAGTCTCCCCGAAGCCAAGATACGAGGCTACAAGCCCGGCCGCTTCTCCTTCAATGTGAGCGGAGGCCGCTGTGAGGCCTGCGGAGGCAACGGCTACAAGAATGTGGAGATGAACTTCCTCCCCAACGTGCTCGTTCCCTGCGAGGTATGTCAGGGCAAGCGCTACAATCACGAGACCCTCGAGGTGCGCTTCAAGGGAAAGAGCATTGCCGATGTGCTCGATATGACCATCAACCGCGCCGTAGAGTTCTTCGAGAACGTGCCTACCATCCTGAATAAGATCAAGGTACTGCAAGATGTGGGGCTCGGCTACATCAAGCTGGGGCAACCCTCTACCACCCTCTCCGGTGGTGAGAGCCAGCGCGTGAAGCTCGCCACCGAACTCTCCAAGCGCGATACCGGCAACACCCTATACATACTCGACGAGCCCACCACAGGACTCCACTTCGAAGATATCCGTGTGCTGATGAGCGTGCTGCAGCGCCTTGTCGACAAGGGCAACACCGTCATCGTCATCGAGCACAACCTCGACGTCATCAAGATGGCCGACTACCTTATCGACATGGGCCCCGAGGGAGGTCGTGGCGGAGGCCGCCTCCTCATGGCCGGCACCCCCGAAGAGATAGCCCAGTGTCCCGAAAGCTACACGGCACGCTATCTGAAGGAATATCTGGAGTAAATGATAATTCCGCAGCGCAGAGAGCGCAGAGTCAAGCTTGCTTGAACTATGCCGCCGACGCGAAAGAGCGTCGGTTGCGACGAAGGAAACTTTAGTTTCCCCGAGGAGTAGCAACTTGTTGCGCTTTTGCAAGGAATCTTGATGCGCAGCATTATAATTCCGCAGCGCAGAGAGAGCAGAAACCGCTTTGCTTCAGCAGCTCTGTTACATACTCATAAACAAGAAAAACTCCTTCCCAGATATACCTGAGAGGGAGTTTTCTTCTTAATAGCAGAGTTACGGCTCGCCAAGGAACTTGACGATCACTTTCACTTGTGCTCGCGTGAAGATGCGGTCGCCCGCCTTGTAGCCCTGCTTCTGCAAGGCATTCCACAAGCCGCGTGTGCGGCGCAAGTCCCTACTGAAGAGGCGCACGGCAGTGCGGTATTCATCATCGGGGTAATACGCTTCGGCCAATTCACCGAAGCCGTAGGTTGCGATTTCAAATCTGGCCATGATGAGATTTATGATTTATGATTTGACGTCTGAACGGCTAATTTTCAATTTTCAATTCTCAATTTTCAATTATGATTTATGAGTGCGCATATTAACTGTCACGTCACGCTGTCACGCCTCAGTACGTTTCATATAGACATTGCGAGTCTCATCTTTCACGACATGTCCGCGCTGCACCCACTGCCGCAACATTTCTGACGGGTTGGGCTTCATACCATTGGCAATGCGCAGTTCCTGCACCTGCTGCTTGGTGAATTCACGGGGCAGTAGCGTGAGCAGACTCACGGGGCCTCGCTGAACAGAGAGCTTCTCACCTTCAAAATCTTTGTGCAGCATGTCACCAAAGAAGCGCATCTTGCACCATAGATCATACTTCACGCTCCACGCAGCAAAATTTCCTATCACTGAAGTCCATTTGCAGTCATTCATCACATAGAGAAGCATGGCGCGGAAGAATCCCATGAGCACGGCACGGAACGACAATTGCGCATAGGCTTCATCCTCCAGTTCCTCTGCAAAGTCAGCAAGTTCATCGCATAAAGTCTCTGCCCAAGCCTCGGCTTCAGGGCAAACGATGTTGCCATTAATATTGCAGAGCGCATCGATATAGGGGCGCAATTCATCCGCAAACGCATTACCATAGGACAGGTATTTGGGACGCTCTCGCCCATAGTCTGCCTCTTCCTTGATGATGGTGGAAAATGAAAGGCGTGAGAGGGTACCATCGGCGATATTCTTGGCGAGGAACTTACGTACGCGCTGTATCGTAGAGGAGGCATTCCAGTTCCACCTTACGCGGACCTTGGCGTTCACGGCATTGGATGCCACACGTTCCTGTCCATACTTGCCGCAGTCGAACGCCAGTCGCAGGATGGCGCTCACGGTGTTTCCCTGCGTGTTGGTCTTGAGCGCATTGAGCAGCTCTATCTCATCCATCTGCGTGTAGAGGAACTTGCCTTCGGCATCGGCGAGGCGCTGCACGAATGCCGCGTTGGTCATATCTGAGGACAGCACCTGCATGGCCAGCCCTTTGGGACGTTCGGGACGATCTTTGGTATTTGATATGGATGCACATTTGGCTTTCCATTCATTATCCTTAGCTCGTGCCACATCGTCGCGAGCCTCCATGTCGGCAATGATGTATTCGATAGGCTGGTTCACGGCACTCTTACCGCTACTCAACTCTGCAACCAACACATTCATAAATGTGGGTTCGTACTCCCTGTTGTCCCAATAGCGGAACTTTACATCATGAACGTGTGCGCCAAGTGGTGGAAATACAGCCATGGCTACTGCAGGCTTCATTTTATCAGGAGTACGTGAGGTAAGCAGAGCGATAGGCTCGGGGAGCACGGTGGGCAACGCCGGAGGCGCAGCAATTGACAATTGACAATTGACAATTGACAATTCGCCTTGCGCTACGCGCAGGGCACGCTTCAAGGTCTCGGGCATCTCGCGACTCATGGGGCGGTTCACGGCACTCTGTATGGTCATACGGTGTTTCTGCGGCTCTTCGCCGTAGGTAGGAAGAATGCTTGCTATCCATGCAGCATCGTCGTTGCAGATATAGCGCAGGTTACAGGCCATGGTGAAGATGAAGGAGTTTCGCGCTCCG
>JAFOYZ010000132.1 GCA_017424485.1 Bacteroidaceae bacterium | reverse complement strand
GCCTGCGTTTCGCTATACGGATACGCAGGCACTGCATCAAATTCTATTTGATGGTTTGGGGGTATGACGGACTGATATATAGGGTAGGATCCCCTTATAGCCTCATGTGGTGGTCGTGAAAGTCTTTAGCCTTTGGTGGCTCTAAGTATCTCTCGCTTGCCTCCTATGGGACCCGCAAGGCGTTCTACGGCGAAGCCTGTGGCTTGCAGCATGCGGCGTATGACACCCTTGGCACAGTAGGTCGTGAGTGTCGCTTCGGGGCGCATAGCCTTATATAAGCGTGCAAACACATCGGGAGTCCACATCTCGGGCTGTTTCTCGGGTGCAAAAGCATCGAAGTATACCACATCGATGTCCGAGGGTAGGGGAGTGGTGAGAAGGTCACACTGGCGCTTCTCTATCGTAAACGTCGGTGTTATAGATACCGGTTGTTCCCACAGGGCAGTATGGATGTCTCTAAGCAGTTGGGTATCTACTATGCTGCCATAGTTCAGTTCTTCGATGATGGCAGCAGGTACAGGATATTTCTCCAATGTGATGTAATGTATGGGAGGCATAGTGGTGTCTGCGGCCATTGCCGTGACCACAGCATTGAGTCCCGTGCCAAACCCAATCTCGAGTAGGCGTATTGGTTGTGTTCCTGTATGTGTCGTATGGTGTCGTAAGGCGCAGTCCCGGTATATATGTTTAGCCTCGGTGAGCGCTCCCTTTACAGAGTGGTAGTGCTCATTGAGACTTTTTACATAGAGTGTGGCTGTGCCGTCATCGGTGCGCTGCACCTCCAGGTCATTCATATTTGCGTGGGTATTTAAGGAGGATACCCAGCACGGATACCACACCGATGGAAATGGGGTAGTATAGGTATCCCATGATGTCGAACGGAGATATTGAGGCCAGTCCGGCAGCCATGAGCAGTTGTGCTCCGTAAGGGATCAGTCCTTGGGCAAAGCAGCTGAAGGTATCGAGCAGTGATGCGCTCATACGGCGGTCTACTCCATATCGGTCAGCGATGTCGCGGGCTACGGGGCCTACGGTAATTAGGGCTATCGTATTATTGGCCGTGCAGAGGTCGGCCAATACGACGAGCAGTGCGATGGTAAACTTGGCGCCTCGCTTGCCATTGATACGTCGTGTGAGTATATGTATCAGGTAGTCGATGCCTCCATTGTGGCGTATCAAGGCAAGCATTCCGCCTGCCAATAGAGTGACGATGATGAGCTCGCTCATACCCATGATGCCCTCTCCCATGGCTCCCATCCATCCCATGAGGTCGAAGCTGTTGCTCCACATACCGATGATGCCCGCCAGTATAATGCCTATGCTCAGTACGACCAATACATTCATGCCTATGGTGGCAAGTACAAGCACCGTCACATAGGGGATCACTTTATACCATTCGAAAGGAGGGATGTGGTTAGGCACCTCTACTCCCAGTCCCAATACGATATATATACCCAATACGATGATGGCAGCAGGTGCCACCAAGTAGATGTTTGCCTTGAACTTGTCGTTCATGCGGCATTCTTGAGTTTGTGTGGCTACTATGGTCGTATCGGAGATGAATGAGAGGTTATCTCCGAAGAAGGCACCTCCCACGATGATAGCCACTATGAGAGGAAGCGATGAGCTGGTCTGCTCGGCTATGCCTACTGCTACAGGTGTAAGTGCCACTACGGTGCCGACTGAGGTTCCTATCGAGAGCGAGATGAAGCAGGCTGCCAGAAAGAGACCGGGCAGCAGCATGCTGTCGGGCAGTAGACGCAGTGTCAGGTTTACGGTTGCATCAATGGCTCCCATGGCTCCTGCTGCTTTAGCAAATGCGCCTGCAAGCACAAATATCCATACCATGAGCATCAGGTTTTCGTCTCCTGCACCACGGGAGAATATATTGATGCGTTCTCGTAGCTTCAGCTTGGGAGTGATACATATGGCATAGGCCGAGGCTGTGAGAAAGGCTACCGTGAGCGGCACCTTATAGAAATCGCCCGCAAGCAGGGAACCTATAAGGTAGACTGCCATGAATACGAGCATGGGGGATAGGGCAAGCATTTTTTTAGAATTGGGGATTAACTAATATTGCAGTCGCAGCTCTTGCAGAGCATTGATCCTTAATCTTTTACTTTGAATATAATCTTTGCGCGGCAGGCTACTTCGCCTCCCTCTTTGCGTATCTCTACGTCATATTCGTGGCTCTCCTCTTTCTTGTCCATGAATATGGCTAAGTGTTCGCGGTGGAAACACTCTGCGCTATAGCTCACCTCTACGCGGTGTATCATGTGTGAACGGAATATGTCGAGAGGCAGCTCGTTGAGTATATGCTCTATGTACTTCACGCTGTTGAGGTGTCCGTTGTAGTCGATATCGCAGTAGAGCGGCATGAATGTGCCTGTCGGCTCGGTTGCTGATACGCGTGACCGGCTCACTCCCTTGATCGGGCATTCAGCATCGTGCCCATAGGCCGCCAATGCTCCATCGTAGAGTGTGTTCAGATCGGCGGGTTGGCGTGTCGCTATATCGATGAGTGCCCATGTAGAACGTGCGTAGCCTATGACGCGCATGTCCTTGTCGAGCACGCGGAAGTTACGCGAGGTAAACAGGCGTGTCACGCCTTCTACCCAGGTCTCTACGTGATATTTCTCTCCTTCGTTAGGATATTCGTACATTTCTATGGCCAGTCGTGAGAGCACCCATGTCTTGCCGTCGGCGCTTAGGCGCTCCTTGCCGAATCCGCGTTCGTTGGCGTGGTTGCCGGCAGTGATTAACATCTTGTTGGCCAAAAAACCGAAGGAGAGACCTCCGGTATAATCTACCTGGAAGGTCTCTACTTCGAATGGATAACTACCAATATATGGTTTCATCTGGTTCGTTTTAGTGTTGTTTTATTCCACACCCACCATGGATACCTCAATCTTGTTGCCCTGCTTGAGGATGCTCTTGGCAAACTTCTTCAGGTCGTCGGTAGTGATGCTGTTGAGCGTCT
>JAFOYZ010000131.1 GCA_017424485.1 Bacteroidaceae bacterium | reverse complement strand
GATGATGCCGATGAGCGTGTCGTAGAGGCCCACCTTATCGTAGAGGTAGTCGAACTTGCCGTGCTTGACGTAGTTGTAGTATTCCCACGTGTTGTATACCTCGGCAATGAAGATGATGTGGGGGTATTTCTCCTTGATGATGGGTATCACCCAACCCCAGAACTGGAAGGGGACCATCTCGGCCATGTCGCAACGGAAGCCGTCGACACCCTTCTTGGCCCAGAAGAGCAGGATGTCGCGCATCTTGAGCCAGGTGGAGGGGAAGGGGTAGAAGTCGGTGCGCTCTCCATCGAGGTAGTTGACACCGTAGTTGAGTTTCACGGTCTCGTACCAGTCGTTGCGTGAGGGGTAGGCATCGAAGCGGTTGTTGCCCGTGGCGCGGGCAGGGCTCTCGGTATAGTCTTGCCAGTCGACCTCACCGCCGAGCGTGGTGCCAGGGAGGTAGTAGAAGTTGTTCTTCGAAGAGAAGAAGAGCGTGGTGTCATCCTTTTCACCGAGGTCTACCACATTCTTTGGCTTGGCGTCAGAGTGATAGCAGCGAGCTACATGGTTGGGGACGAAGTCGATAATCATCTTCAGCCCGGCATCGTGGGTGCGCTTGACCAGTTGGGTGAACTCCTTCATGCGGCCTGGCACATTGGTAGCGAGGTCGGGGTCGATGTCGTAATAGTCCTTGATAGCATAGGGCGATCCTGCTTTGCCCTTGACGGTAGCCTTGTGGTCGGGACGTATGCCATGGGCACTATAGTCGGTCTGCGTAGCATGCTCGATAACGCCAGTGTACCATATATGGGTGGTGCCTAGCTGCTTGATAGCTTCGAAGGCCTCGGGAGTGAAGGCTGCGAGCTTGCCGCAGCCGTTCTGATCGATGCTGCCATTAGGTACGCACTGTGTATTGTCGTTGCCGAATAGGCGGGTAAAGATCTGATAAAGGATGATTTTTTGCATATGTTTTGTTCTTATTTATTGTCTTAGGGTCAACGGTCAACAGTCATTATTGTATTTAGTTCCCTCAGATTGTCCCCCTAGATTAGGGGGACGAGCGTAGCGGAGGGGGTATTTGTTTTTATGTATTAGGTGGCGGATTTAATAGTTCTTGTATTGTTTTACCAATAATTCCTATAACTCCTTCAGTGTGGTTAAAGATGTCGCTATTCTCAAAACGAAGAGTTTGTATGCCATGATATCTGAGCAAATACTCAGTACGAATATCATCTTGTGCATCTCCTTCAGAAGTGAAATGTTCTTGACCATCTAATTCGATACATAGGCGTATTTGAGGACAATAAAAGTCAAGGATGTAGGGACCCACGGAATGCTGGCGTCGGAACTTCATGCTCATGACCTGCTTCCCCTTGAGTAGATTCCAAAGAGTTGATTCCGCCGAAGTGGAATTGTTCCTTAGATCTTTTCTCTTGGAAAGTAGATTGGGATTATTGTATTCGTGACTTTTATCGTTCATTGCTATGTGTTAATTATCTTCTTTTTACCACCTCCCCCTCTCCGAGGGTACTCCTCCTAACCTAGGAGGAGAATTGTAGACCGTAGACCTTCGAAAGATTACTTAATCTTTCGAACCAACCCCGTCAGCACATTGCCTGGGCCACATTCGGTGAATGTCTCGGCACCATCGGCAATCATGTTGCGCACGCTCTGAGTCCAACGGACAGGAGCGGTGAGCTGGGCTATGAGGTTGGCCTTGATCTCTTCGGGGTTGGTATGGGGTAGGGCATCTACGTTCTGATATACGGGACATTTAGGGGTATGAAACTCGGTGGCTTCGATGGCTGCTGCAAGCTCCTCCTTGGCGGGTTCCATCAGCGGAGAGTGGAATGCGCCACCCACGCTCAAGGGGAGAGCACGCTTGGCACCTGCCTCTGTGAGTTTCTCGCAAGCGAGCTTGATACCCTCAAGGCTGCCTGAGATGACTACTTGGCCGGGGCAGTTATAGTTGGCAGCTACTACGATGTTGCCTCCTGCGGTCACCTCGGCACAGATGTTTTCTATTGTCTCATCGGCCAAGCCGATGATGGCTGCCATCGTAGAGGGCTGCATCTCGCATGCCTTCTGCATGGCCATGGCACGGGCATATACGAGTTTGAGGGCATCGTCAAAGGTTAGCGCTCCACTGGCCACCATAGCTGAGAACTCGCCGAGCGAGTGTCCGGCCACCATGTCGGGGCAGAACTCATCGTTCATACAAAGGGCTGTGATGACAGAATGGAGGAATACCGCGGGCTGAGTCACCTTGGTCTGGCGTAACTCCTCGTCAGTGCCTTCAAACATGATATCTGTGATGCGGAAGCCAAGAATGTCGTTGGCCTTCTCAAAAAGTTCTTTTGCTAGCGGCGAAGTTTCGTAAAGATCCTTGCCCATGCCCGAAAATTGGGCTCCCTGACCGGGAAATACAAATGCTTTCATAATTTAGGTGTTTAGTGTTAAAAAAAAGTTTTTTCGGTCAATTCGTTTGTCGTTTTCTTTATCAAACGACAAAGGTACGAATAAACGGGCGAATAAACAATCATCAGAAAGAGAAAGGTTGCTCTATTTGTTCTCTGTAAGAGTGGGGCTGTTCTATGAAGCGGTTGCTTGATATGCGGGCAAAAAGTCTGGTTGACTTATACCTTTGGCAATGAGTGTATGTATCTTCGAGTGTAAAGTTGCTAAAGATGTGTTTTTTTTGTGGAAATGAGAAGAATTTGTGCTATCTTTGCATGATTAATAAAAAATATCTGTCGGGCAATAACAAACGCGTAGTTTCGTTAATAATGTAGATGATAGATAGGGAAATGGATTATGGAAGACATGCAAAACGATAAGATGGAAATTCAGAATGAATATAAAGACGCGATGAATGGAGTGGAGAGAATGGTGAAGCGGATGATAGACTTTACTATTTCGCTGAGCGGAATCATCGTGTTATTACCTATATATATATTAATATACATCATGGTGCTCGTGTTTTCGGGCGGTGAGGTAATCTATAAGCAGGAGAGAATAGGCTACAAAGGAAAGCCTTTTACAATATATAAGTTCAGGACGATGAAGAGAGATGCCGAGAAGAACGGCATACCACGCACTGAGGAGGAGCGCAGAGGACAGATGACTGGCGTGGGAGCCTTCTTGCGCGACCATCATCTGGACGAGCTGCCCCAGTTGTTCAATGTGTTGCTTGGCGACATGTCGTTCGTGGGACCTAGACCAGAGAGGCAGGTCTTTATCGACAAGATCATGGAGGTGGCACCACGCTATGTGCATGTGTATAAGATGCGTCCCGGACTGACCTCGATGGCTACGCTTTATAACGGATATACCGACACCATGGAGAAGATGGTGAAAAGACTCGATATGGACCTCGAATATCTGACCACACGCTCGCTGTGGGGTGATCTGGTCATCGTGGTGAAGACAGCACTGACAATCATCAGTGGAAAGAAATTCTAACGAACAGTAACGATACACGAAGTAATGAAAAGAATAGCAATACTCTTGCTGCTGCTTGTTGGTGTGCAGTGGGTGTCAGCACAGAAAATGTCTGACGATAAGGTGGTGGAATATGTGATGGAGGCTCAAGAGAAAGGTATGAGCCAACAGGATATAGCGAAGGATCTGCTCAAACGGGGTGTTACCATGGAGCAGATTAACCGTATCAAACGTAAGATGGATACCGCCGGTAAGACGGGAGTGGGAGCAACACTGACTGAGAAAACACGCACACGAACCGCCCCCAAGAATGGTGCTGTGATGTTGGAGAAGGAGAAAACTGAGATGGGGAAGATGAGCGCCGATGAACGCGAACAGATGATGGTGGGGGAAATGGGATTCCTCTTCCCTGACTCGACCATGATGTATATGATGGAGGCGAGCAGAAAGAAGGAAATCTTCGGACATCGCATATTCCAAAATAAAGAGGTGGCATTCGAAGCAAGCTATAATCTGCCCACACCTGCTAACTACAAACTTGGACCTGGCGATGAGGTGGCGATAGACATATGGGGAGCATCGCAGTCGAATATGCAAGAGACGATATCGCCCGACGGAAATATCTATGTAGAAAACCTTGGACCGGTACACCTGAGCGGACTTACTGTGACTCAGGCCAACAAGTATTTGAAGGAGCAGTTCGGACAGATATACTCGAGCATTAATGGTGATGAACCGAGCTCGAATATCAGATTGACATTGGCGCAGAATCGCACCATACAGGTACATGTGATGGGCGAGGTTGAGAATCCTGGTACCTATACGATGTCGTCGTTTGCAACCATTTTCAATGCGCTGTATCAGGCCGGTGGCGTGAGTGAGTATGGTACGCTGCGTGAGGTGAAGGTGTATCGTAACGACAAACTGGTATCGACATACGACGTGTATGACTTTATACTAAATGGAAACTCTAACACTGGCATCAGACTAGAAGACAATGATGTGGTGACGGTAGATGCCTATAAGAATCTGGTGAGCGTGACAGGCAACGTGAAGCGCCCCATGTATTACGAAATGCTTGGCAGCGAATCAGTGGACCAACTGCTCAAATATGCTGGAGGATTTACGGGTAATGCATACAAAGAGGATGTGCGACTCATACGTAACGGAAAACGCGAACGTGAGATATATACGCTGGATGCCAGTGAACAGCAAAACTTTATGCTGATGGACGGAGACTCTATCTCTGTGGATTCTATCATGCCTACATTTGCCAATATGGTGGAGGTGAAGGGAGCTGTGTATCGTCCGGGACAATTTCAGATGGACGGACGTGTCACGACAGTGAAGCAGCTTATAGAAAGTGCCGGCGGACTAAAGGATGAGGCTTTCATGGGACGTGCTATCCTAAATCGTCGTAATCCGAATCATACGATGGAGAACCTTGCCATCAACCTCGAACAGCTGATGAACGGAACTATTGCCGATGTAGCACTACGCAAGAACGACGTGTTGCTAGTACCTAGCATCTTTGATATGCAGGAAGTGCAGACAGTAACCATCTTTGGTGAGGTGGCATTCCCAGGCACATATCAGTATGTAGATAATATGTCGGTAGAGGATTTCATCGTCAGTGCAGGCGGACTCACCGAGGCGGCATCGACAGCACGTGTCGATGTGGCTCGACGCATGAAAAACTCGAAGGCTACAGCTGCCAGCGATACAATATCATATAAGTATTCCTTCTCTATCAGTGACGGATTGGTGGTAGAGGGCAACCCGAACTTTACGCTGATGCCTTTCGATGAGGTTTATGTGCGCAAGAGCCCTGGATACTTCAAGCAGGAGAATGTGACCGTAGAGGGTGAAGTGCTCTTTGGCGGTACCTATGCGCTTACCAAGAAAAACCAACGATTGAGCGAATTGGTAATCAATGCTGGCGGATTGACACCACAGGCCAATATTAAGGGTGCACGTTTGGAACGTACGATGACCGAAGATGAAAAACTGCGTTTGGAGTCAAGTATCGAGGCTGCTATCCAGATGGCAGAGAACAAGAAGGACTCTGTGGCTATACGTCGTAATATGATGAACCAGACGACTTATCCTGTAGGTATCGAATTGGATAAAGCTCTGAACAATCCAGGGTCAGATGCTGATATCACACTTCGCGATGGAGATAAGCTTATCGTGCCGCAATTCTCAAATACAGTGAAGATTAGCGGAGAGGTGATGTATGCCAATACGGTAGCCTATGACAAGAACAAACGCTTGAATTACTACGTAAACCAGGCGGGTGGATACAATGAGAATGCCAGTAAGTCGAACGTATATATCGTATATATGAACGGTACAGTGTCTAAAGCCAATCGATGGAGCCGTAGGGTGGTAGACCCAGGTTGTGAAATTGTGGTGCCAACGAAGGAAGAACGTGAAGGTATGACCGCTGCTGAAATCCTTAGCTTGAGCTCTACTGCAGCCTCATTGGCTACCGTGGTATTGGCTTTGATAAATGTATTTAGATAATAGTTTAGATGGTATGGAAGAGCAGAATATAAAGAAACCGCTACTGAAGGAGGCCGATTTGCTGCAGCTGGTAGGCAAGGTGTTGGCTAAGTGGAAGTTTATACTTAAAGTCACCATATGCTTTATGCTCCTCGGACTCGTCATGGCACTTACTATGATAAAGGAGTATACCGCTCAGGTTGTTGTGGCTCCAGAGTCGTCTAACTCCTCCATGATGAGTGGCGGATTGGGTTCCTTGGCCTCTATGGTAGGCTTTGACTTGGGTGGTATGGGCGGAGATGATGCCATCTATCCGTTGCTCTATCCTGATATCGTACAGTCATTGCCTTTCATGTCATCTCTGTTTGATGTCAACGTGAAGTCACAGGATGGAATGGTAGATACTACCTATTTCTACTATGTGGATAAACTGCAAAAGAAAAATTGGGCAGGAGTGGTGAAGTCTGCACCTAAGAAGGCTATAAAGTGGGTGATGAAACTCTTCTCGTCAAAGAAACAGACAGGTGACCCTGCCGTCTTTGATCCCTATAACTTGTCGGAGAAGCAAATGCAGATGATTGAGAACCTGGCAGGTGTTGTCTCTATTTTTGTAGATAAGAAGACGAATGTGATAACGCTTTCGTTTACAGATCAAGATCCACTAATTGCAGCTACTATGGTGGATACAGTCATGTGTCGATTGCAGAATCAAATTACAGCATACCGCACTAAGAAGGTGGTGGATGATTGTGCATATATAGAGAAACTTTATCTGAAAGCGAAAACAGATTATGAGAAGGCTCAAGAAGCATATGCATCGTATGTAGACCGCAATAGGAATGTGACTCAGGAACGCTACCTGGTGGAGATGGAACGCCTTGAAGCCGATAAAGATTTGAAAAATACATTATATACCCAATGGGCTCAACAATTAATGCTGGCTAAGGCCAAGGTGCAGGAGTATACCCCTGTCTTTGTAACCTTAAAACCTGCAGCTGTACCTGCACTGCCTTCGTCGATGCGGAGGTCGATGCTACTGATATTGTATACATTCCTTGGCGGCATATTGGCAGTAGCATACGTTTTGTTGAAAGAGCCTTTAGCCAATGTTTATCGGAAATTATTTAAGTTGAAGAAGTGATCTATTTTGTCGTATTTATACTGCTGCTGATACCGGTTGTTAAATACGATTGGCTGGTTAAAACCGGTGGCGAGGGTAAGTGGTACTACTTTAATTTGGTAGTACTGATAATTCTTGCAGGACTGCGTTATCGAGTGGGAGGGGATACGCTGATGTATATGTCGGTGTTTGACAGCTTCCCGAAATGGGATGAACTGAAATATTTTGATTTTGAAACAGCAGAGTATCAGCCATTATGGTATGTTTTTACTGCAATCTGCAGAACTATATATGATGACTTTGCCTTTTTTCAGTTGGTACATGCGTCCATTATAACAAGTATTTTCTTTTATTGTTTTCGCAAGTATTGTCCAAACTATTATTTTTCGGCTATTCTGCTGTATTATGTAGGATATTATTGCTATTTCAGTATGGAGATTATGCGAGAAGTGCTGTGTATAGCGCTTCTGATGCTGTCTACGACATGGCTGCTTGAGAAGAAATGGTTGCGTTATTATTTGGTATGTGTGGTGGCCATATTCTTCCATTACTCAGCACTTGTCATGTTGCTGTTCCCTTTCGCAGTCAGTCTTTTTAAAAAGCCCTCATGGATATTTCAGTTGATTTGTTTGATTGTTGTATTCTTGGCCTTAAATGTCGTAAATATACCTGCTTATGTTATCAGCAGGCTGCCTATTGATGGTCAATTGAGTAGAATGATATTGGCGTATATCGAGAATCAGGTGAGTATTGGCGGCATGTTGTTTCAGCTGCTTTCGTTTCTGCCAGTATTGGGGGTAATATTCGTGCGTCAGAGAATAAGTGTCATTGAAGATAAATATGATTTTACGCCCATTGTGATGGCATCTGTATTTGTATATGCTTTTTCTATGAGTATAGCAGGTTTTAGCCGTTTTATTAATTACTTTGTGTTGTATATCATTATATATATAGTCAACACTACATATAAGGTTCTATACTTGAGGGCAAAAGATATTCAGTTGTCATTTGTCGGATTGGCTGCTACATTGTTGGTGTATGGCTTTAATTTGTCGTATTACTACGTGAGAGACATGTCGGAGTTTTACCCTAATACTCGCTATTATACTATATTCTATCCCTATAGTACGGTGTTTGATAAGAATGTGGATAATAAGAGGGAATGTTTTATAGAGAATTATAGAGAGGTGCAAATTCTGTTTTAATGCTATGAGATGGGTTAAATATAAACAGCTAATCGAAAACTTCTTCTCGCTTTCGGTCTTGAATGCGCTAAATGTGCTGTTGCCATTGGTAACACTGCCCTATATGCTGCATGTGGTGGGTAAGGCCAACTATGGGGCTTACTCCTATATCTATGCTATCGTGCAGTATGTAATCCTATTCAGTACATATGGATTCAATTTCTCGGCCACGAAGCAGATATCTCAGTGCCGCGACGATAAGGAGGCTGTGTCACGTATTTATAATGCAGTGACGGCAAGTAAGGCTTTGATTGCTGTGTTCCTCTCTGTGGGACTGCTGCTGTGTGGCAAGTTTGTCTTTAAAGACGGCATCGGTACGCTGATGTTTGTATATGGCTTAGGAATGGTGATAGGTGATGTGCTGACTCCCATCTGGCTTTTCCAAGGAATGGAGAAGATGAAGTATATGACCATTGTGAATGCCTCGTCAAAGATATTGTTTACCATACTTATATTTATCGTAGTGCGTGAGCGCGATGATTATCAATTGCTCATCTCGCTCAACTCGAGCGGCTATTTGTTGGCTGGTGTGCTCAGTCTGATATTGGTGCATAGGCAATTTCATCTTCGTCTGCATTGGACTCGGTGGAGTGATATTTGTGTACAGCTGAAGGAGGGTAGCGCTGTGTTTGGTTCTACGTTTGGTATGAATCTCTACCGCAATGCCAATGTCATTATTCTCAAACAGTTTGTGTCTGACGATATTGTAGGACTTTATTCTGCAGCCGAGAAAGTAATCAAGGGTTTCCAGTCCATTATCTCTCCTGCCGCTCAGGCATTGTTCCCGCATCTGAGTTTGCGCTTCAAGGATAAGCCTATGGGGGAGAATATGCGTCTGCTGCGCAAGATTTCTCTATCCTTTACGGCCGTGGTGCTTATGGTGACGGCATTGGTGTATCTCTTTGCGCCGCTAATTTCGGATATCCTATGTGGACGGGAGTTCTCGGCCTGTGTACCGCTCATCCGTATCATGACCTTGGTAATCTTGTTTGGTGAGGTCAATTATCTGGTGGGTATCGTGGGGCTGATCAATATGAACGGTCAGCGGTATTTCTTCCAATCGGTGATTATTACAGGAGTGTTTAGTGTGGTGTTTATGTTGCTGATGACTCCGCGATGGGGTGGGGCTGCTGCCGCTTGGGCTATGTCTCTTTCTGAGATGCTGTTGTTTGTATTCTGTTTGTTTAGTCTGTATCGTATAAATAAACGTGTATGACTGCGATTATTATATTGAATTGGAATGGTGCCGACGACACGCTGGCTTGTCTGCAATCTTTGGCGAAGGCCGAGGGCGACTTTCGTGTATATGTGGTTGATAACGGATCGTCGGATGATTCTCTCGCTCGAATTGAAGCTTGGGTAAAGGCGCATAGGGCGTGTGATGTGCAACTCGTGCCTCTGGATAGGAACTATGGATTTGCCCGTGGCAACAATAAGGGTATAGCAGCGGCCTGTCAGGATAATCCTGATAGCTATCTGCTACTCAACAATGACACGGAGGTTCGTCCCGACTTTCTCACTCGGCTCAATATATTCTCGACGAAGCATCCTGAATACCGGATACTGACTCCTAAGATAAACTTTTTTTACGACAAGCAGAAGATATGGAATTGCGGCGGAAAACTCGCTTTTGGTTTCCGTAAGTATTATTATGCGGGACAGCCCAACTCGGCGGTGAGGGAGACCGACTATATCCCCATCTCTTTCGTTACGGGCTGTGCGCTGTTTTTCTATCCGGAACTGTTGGATGAGCAGGGCCGCCTGCTTACCGAACGTTTCTTCTTCGGTGAGGAGGACTTCGAATTGTCGCTTCGCATGAAGGAACAGGGTGTGCCCATTGCCTGCGTGCTTGACTCGCTAATCTATCATAAGGTGGGGGCTTCGGGTGACAAAATGGATGGCGCCGGGAAAGTATATCTGCATTATCTGAATCGCTTTGTAGATGTGCGTATCCATAAGTCGGCCATCTTTTACAATCTATGGACATTGGTTAATATACCCTTTTGCTTGCGACATTTTTATAAGTGTTCCCACTCGGTGATGGGTGCTGCTGGCTTGATGAAGCACCTGTGGCGCGATGCGAAGAGAAAAAATGAAGTGACCAAGGAGGATTTTGAAGCATTAGTTATCGACAAAACGTATTTTACAAAGTCATGAAGAAGGAAATTTGGGGCTTTTATCCTCCACCCATAGGAGGAATCTCGATATACTGCAAACGCTTGGCAGAGAAACTGCATGCGATAGATGAGAGTGTCATAATGCGCGATTTTGCCCAGTCGGGGTATGAGAGCGAGTGTGTGGTGAGGGTTAAGAACCGAGTGCTGGAGTTTATGAAGCTACCATTTGTCCCCAAAAGGATCATTCATGCTCAGTTTACTAACTTCTATCTTTTGATGATGCTTTTCTTCTTTGGTTGGAGGCATCATATAGTGCTTACGCTTCACAATCGTCGTATTGTGTTGCTTGATGGCTGGAAACGTAAGGTAGTAAATCGATTGTTCCGTCGTGCAAAGTATATTATATACAACGATCCTGCGTATACAGCTCTGCTTTGTGAAAAATATGATATAGAAAAAGGTAAGATTGTATTGCTGCCTACCTATATGGCTCCGGAGCAAAGTGAAATGAGGGGATTGACGACAGAACTGGAGGAGTTTATCAATAAACATGAGTATTCGCTCTCGTCCAATGCCCATAGGGTCATCAATAATGTGTTTGGCGATTTGTACGGAATAGACCAACTGATATATCTGATGAACCGTCTGGTTAATGAGAAGGGCTTGGATGTCGGGATGGTATTCTGTATCGCAGATATCTTTGATTATGAATACTATGATAGGTGTGTGGCGCAGATCGAGGAACTGGGGCTGACGGACCATTTCTACTTTGCGGTGAATGCTCCTGTCAATGGATTTGAGGTATGGGCGCATACTAATCTCTTCGTACGAGCTACGATGTCTGATATGGAGGGTGTGTCGGTGAAGGAGGCTCTTCAATTTGGAACTCCTGTAGTAGCCAGTGATGTGTGTACACGTCCTCAAGAGACGGTGTTGTATAAGACGGGTGATGCGAATGACTTGTTCGAAAAAGTGTATCCCCTACTACTCGAAAGGAAACGAACGGTCTATGTGCCAGAGGTGCATGTGGAGAATGAGGTGATGCGTATCTATTCGTCGTTGGAGTAATGGTTGATGATATGTCTTTTTTATTGTATTATCACACGTTGAAGTATCTGAAGGGGGAGCAGTTGTTCTTTCAAGTTTATTATAAGGTATGTACCAAGGTACGTCGCCTGTTGTCTCGCAAGGAAAACTACACTTGTTACAGACAAGGAAATCCTGTGCCTTTTAATGATTTCCCTAGGAAGTATACTGCATATCAAGGTGATGAGATTTTTTGTTTCTTGAACCAATCGCACCGCTTCGATGGGGCTTGGGATGACCGTTCGCAGGGTGATTTATGGAGGTATAACTTGAACTATATGGATTTCCTGTTACAACCCTCTATGGGTGTTCAGGAAGGTCTGGCGTGGATAGAAAGGTATATCGGCTGTATCGAGGATAATACGATTGCAACTGACCCTTATCCGATATCGCTGCGAGGTATCAACTGGATAAAGTTCATTTCATTGCATTATGATAAACTGAACCCCGAACAGTTGAAGGCGATAGATACTTCGCTGTATTCGCAGTATCGGATTCTCGAACGCCGTACTGAACGACATTTGTTGGCCAATCATTATCTGGAAAACGGCTTTTCATTGCTTTTTGCTGCTGTGTACTTTCAGGATGAGGTTTTCTGGGAAAAAGCACGCCGTATTGTTGTAGCGCAGTTGGAAGAGCAAGTTCTGTCTGACGGTGCACATTACGAACTGAGTCCGATGTATCATTGTGTGATACTGGAGCGCTTGCTTGATTGCTACAATCTGCTTTCTGTGTCTGACAATACAATGTTTGACGGGATGGAGCCGCTGAGGCATCTGTTGCACGATAAGGCTGTGGCGATGTTATCCTGGATGGAGGCTATCGTTTGGGCTGATGATACGCTCCCACTGCTCAATGATGCAGCTAATGGAGTGGCTTTGCCTCTTGCGGTATTGCGCGAGTATGCCAAGCGATTGCATGTAGAGTGGGGCAAGGGTGCATTGGGAGAATCTGGCTACCGTCATGTTGCGCAAACTCGCTATGAGGCTATCATTGATATGGCTCCTCTCGGAGTCCATTATAATTTAGGACATGCACATGCCGATACCTCTACGTTTTTGCTTCGGGTAAGTGGATGCCCACTGCTTGTCGATACGGGAACTTCTACTTACAATGCCGGAAGCCGCCGCAACTATGAACGGTCTACTCGGGCCCATAATGTGGTGGTGATTGATGGTGAAGACTCTTCCAAGGTATGGGGCGTATTCCGTTGTGCTCAGCGAGCTCAGGTGGTGATTGAGAACGATAGCCTCGATAAGTATGCAATGCGGCATGATGGATATATAGATAAGCAAATACTTTGTAGGCGACGCTTCTTGTGTAAGGAGGATTCATTTGAAATTGTTGATAGGGTAGAAGGCACGGCGCCGTATGAGGCTGTAGCCTATTTCCATTTGGCACCCGATTTAAAAGTTGTTGAGATGGATAGTTGCCGCGTAGTGACAGATAGGGCTGTGCTGACTTTTGAGGGACAGCATTCGCTGCAGCTGGAACAATTGGAGGTGGCAATGGAATATAATTGCTTACAGAAATCGCAGTGTATACGAGTGGCGTTCTCTGACATGCTGCGTACAATAATCGATGGGTTCAAGTGATAATGTGAAGTTTTATTATTACTTTTGCAATTGATAATTGACAAAAAATAAACGTTATATAACAGATGAAACAGATTATACAGGACTTGAAGTCTGGTGAAACCATTTTGGAAGAGGTGCCAGTACCTAATGTGAAAGCTGGTAGTGTACTTATTAAAACGACCCGCACATTGGTCTCGCTTGGTACTGAACGCATGTTGGTGGAGTTTGGTAAGGCTAATCTTATAGATAAGGCACGCCAGCAACCGGATAAAGTGAAGCAGGTGCTGGATAAACTGAAGACTGATGGTATACAGCCGACTTTGGAGGCTGTATTCAATAAGCTAGGGCAACCCCTGCCCTTGGGCTATTGTAATGTAGGACGCGTCATTGCTGTAGGAAAAGGTGTTACGGAATTCGTTGTGGGCGATAGGGTAGCCTCAAACGGTAATCATGCAGAATATGTGTGTGTGCCTAAAAACTTGGTGGCAAAAGTTCCTGATAATGTGTCAGACGAGGAGGCAGCCTTTACGGTAATAGGATCTATTGGTCTGGAGGGTATACGTCTATTTAAGCCTGAGTTAGGTGAAACGGTGGTCGTTACTGGGCTGGGCTTGATAGGCCTTGTCGTTTGTCAACTGTTGAAAGCCAATGGCTGCCGAGTGATAGGCATTGACTTTGACCAAGAAAAGGTGGATATGGCAGCTTCGAAAGGAGTACTGGCCGTAAATCCAGGAAAGGGTGTCAATCCTGTAAAGTTTGTGGAGGAAGTGACGAATAGTGTTGGAGCAGATGGCGTCATTATTACGGCATCGGCCAAGACAGACGAGGTGATGCATCAGGCGTGTGAAATGTGTCGTAAGCGTGGTCGTATTATTCTTGTAGGTGTTGTTGGACTTAATCTGCGTCGTGACGACTTTTATAAGAAGGAACTGTCGTTCCAGGTGTCGTGCTCTTATGGAGCAGGGCGCTACGATGATGAGTACGAAAATAAGGGGCATGACTATCCGTTGCCCTATGTAAGATGGACGGAAAAACGGAATTTTGAGACAATTCTTCATGCAATCTCTTCGGGCGGATTGGATGTTAAGTCCTTGATTACAGAGGAAGTGGACCTGAAAGATTATCTAGAGATATATGGCGATATGCGCAAACGTGGTTCGATCGCATCCATACTTAAGTTCCCGGAAGAAGGAAAAATCCAACGTGTGGTCTCGATTGATGGAGCCACCTTCAAGGCCGGTAATGGTAAAATTGGTATTATCGGTGCGGGTAACTATACCTCAAGTACGGTTATCCCTGCATTGAAGAAGGCAAATGCAACCATTAAGTATATAGCCAGTGCGGGAGGCCTAAATGCAAAGGTGCTGGCCAAAAAAGTAGGAGCAGAGTGCGCTACTTCAGACTATCATGAGATTCTCAATGATATGGAGGTGGATATGGTAATCGTGACCACTCGTCATAATCTTCATGCCAAGATGGTGCTTGAGGCGTTGAAAGCAGGGAAGAGTGTGTTTGTGGAGAAGCCTTTGTGCTTGAATAAGGTGGAACTGGCAGAAATCAAGGATGCCTATGAGGCAGCTCCAGGAGGGGTAACCTTGACAGTGGGCTTTAATCGTAGATTCTCGCCATTTGCAATGAAACTGAAACAGGTGGTAGGCGATGGTCCTAAAAATATTGTAGCTACCATGAATGCCGGCTTTATACCTGCCGATATGTGGGTGCATGACCTTGAAGTCGGAGGTGGACGCATTCTCGGTGAGGCATGCCATTTCATTGATCTCTGTTCCTATATAGCCGGTAGCCGTGTGACTGCGGTGTGTATGAATGCTATGGGCGTCAATCCAGAGGAGAATACTGATAATGCTACTATACTGCTGCGTTATGAGAATGGGACTAATGCTGTTATCAATTACTTTGCCAATGGGTCTAAGTCGTATGCAAAGGAACGCATCGAAGTGTATTCTCAAGAGCGAGTGCTTGTGCTTGATAATTGGCGCAAGCTTCAAGGTTTCGGAGTCAAGGGATTCTCTAAAATGTCGGGTGCTATGGATAAGGGACAAAAGAACGAATTTGCATTGCTAAACGACCGTATGCTTAAAGGTGGCGATGCTTTGATCCCGTTCGATAGCATCGAAAATACGACACTTGCATCTTTTGCAGCAATAGAGTCATTGAAGGAAGGACAATGGATTAACTTGTAGTAAGCAGTAGCCCACTTCTTGTAGTTACAACTCAGCAAGGAGTAGGGTGGCTTTGCCAAGGGTGTTTAGGAGCCGTGTGAGACAAGAAGTTCATATGACAGAAATCTTTCCAATCGTACGGACAGAACTTTTTTAACTTCACTTTGCAAATTTGCTCAGTTATTTGTATCTTTGCGCCTAATTGTATTGTAAGGGTTAGGTACCCGCTTGATTGAATATAGAAAATATCATATGAAGGCATGTTTCATGGGGTTGGGATACATTGGTCTCCCGACTGCAATAATAGCGGCAAAGCATGGAGTTGAGGTTATCGGTGTGGATGTGAATGCCGATGTGGTAGAGGTGACCAATGCCGGCAAACTGCACATTGTAGAGGATGGATTGGAGAGTTTGTTGCAGGAGGCTATCGCCTCAGGTAACTTCAAGGCATACACCCAGCCGCAAGAGGCTGACGCCTTTTTTATCGTGGTACCCACACCATTTAAGGGTAACCACGAACCAGACACCTCGTTCGTGGAGGCAGCCACGATGATGGTACTTCCCCTTTTGAAAGAAGGGGATTTGTATGTTATCGAATCCACCTCGCCTGTAGGCACTACGGAGAAGATGACGGAACTGATTTTCAAACATCGTCCCGAGTTGAAGGGAAAAATCTATATTGCTTATTGTCCTGAACGCGTGTTGCCGGGAAATATCATCGAGGAGTTGGTCAATAATGACCGCGTGATAGGTGGTATCGATGAGGCTTCAACAGAAAAAGCAAAGGATTTTTACCGTCATTTTGTGAAGGGACAGTTGCATTCTACCAATTGTCGTACGGCAGAGATGTGCAAACTGACAGAGAATGCTTCGCGCGACGTGCAGATTGCCTTCGCTAACGAACTGTCACTTATCTGTGATAAGGCTGGTATCAATGTTTGGGAACTCATTGACCTAGCTAATAAGCATCCCCGTGTAAACATACTACAACCTGGATGCGGTGTGGGAGGACATTGCATAGCAGTGGATCCCTATTTCATATCTTCGGCCTATCCCAATGAGGCTCGCATCATTTGTCAGGCTCGTCAGGTAAACAACTATAAGGCGCAGTGGTGTGCCGAGAAGGTACGACGCATGATGGTGGAGTTTGAACTGAAGAACCATCGCGCACCTAAGGTGGCTATGATGGGATTGGCGTTCAAACCCAATATTGATGACTTGCGTGAGTCGCCCGCCAAACTGATTACGTCACGTGTGCTGCAGTCGTGCAACAATGGTAACGTGATGGTGGTAGAGCCCAATATTACCGAACATAATGTTTTTAAATTAACAAATTACAAAACGGCATACGAAAAAGCCGATATTGTCGTTTATTTAGTAAATCATCGTGAGTTTGCCGAGCTCAACTATCGTACAGATGTACAGGTGCTCGACTTCTGCGGCGTATTTAAGAAATAAGGGATAGTAGCATGAAGAAGGTAATGTTGGTATTCGGCACTCGCCCCGAAGCTATCAAGATGGCTCCGCTGGTGAAGGCCTTCGCACAGTTTCCTGAAACATTTGAAACGATCGTTTGTGTCACCGGTCAGCATCGCGAGATGTTGGATCAGGTGCTTCATATCTTTGATATCACTCCTGACTACGACCTCAACATCATGAAGCAGGGTCAAGACCTCTATGATGTGACATCACGTGTGCTGCTTGGCATGCGCGAGGTGTTGCGTGAGGCTCAGCCCGATGTGGTGCTCGTACATGGCGATACCACGACGAGTACGGCAGCAGCCCTGGCAGCTTTCTACCAGCAGATACCTGTAGGGCATGTAGAGGCAGGCTTGCGTACACATAATATCTATAGTCCGTGGCCCGAGGAGATGAATCGTCAGATTACGGGGCGCATAGCTACCTATAACTTTTCGCCCACACCGCTGAGCCGCCGCAATCTGTTGGAGGAGAAGGTGAGTGAGCAGAGCATCACCGTGACAGGCAATACCGTCATCGATGCCCTCTATTGGGTGGTTGACAAAATTAAAGGTGACGAGCACCTCAGTGCAGAACTGAAGAGTGTGCTTGCTACCGCAGGATATGATGTAGATCGTTTAGGAAAAAATAAGAACAGCGATGGCGGAAATAATTGTCAATTGTCAATTGTCAATTGTCAATTGAAGAGCCGTAGGCTTGTCTTGATTACCGGTCATCGTAGGGAAAACTTCGGTGATGGCTTCATACAGATGTGTACGGCTATCCGTGATTTGGCACAAAAGTATCCTGATGTGGATTTTGTATATCCCATGCACCTCAATCCCAATGTGCGCAAACCTATTCAGGAGGTTTTCGTTGGCCTTGACAAGCTATCCCTTGGTGAGGGTTGGGGAGAGGCCGGCAATATGTTCTTCATCGAGCCATTGGAGTACCTCTCGTTCGTCTACTTGATGGAGAAGTCAACGCTGGTGCTTACCGATAGCGGAGGCATACAGGAGGAGGCTCCCGGACTGGGTAAGCCAGTGCTTGTGATGCGCGACACGACAGAGCGCCCCGAGGCATTGGAGGCAGGTACGGTGAAACTCGTAGGTACAAACCATGATAAGATTGTGACCGAGGTGTCAAGGTTGCTCGATGATGCAGCCTACTACGATGCCATGAGCAAGGCGGTGAACCCCTATGGCGATGGTAAGGCGTGTGAACGAATCGTGAATTTTATAAAGGCTATATAATAGGGCGTATGAAGGTACTCATCGTTTCATTCTACTACGAGCCTGAGGTGGGGGCGGCGCCTAGTCGCATTACTAACCTTGCGAAGGGATTGAAGGCTTCGGGAATGGACGTAGATGTGCTGACTTGTTTGCCCAACTATCCCAAAGGGCGTATCTTTGATGGATATCGTGGACATTTCTCTGTAAAGGAGCAAGTTGAGGGTATTAACGTGTATCGTTATTGGACCTATGCCACAGTGTCAAAGAATCCATTCAAACGCGTATTGGCCATGACGGCTTTCGCTACCTCGATGTGGGCCTTTGCATGTAGGCGTAAGTTGATTAAAGAGTATGACCGTATTATAGTACAGTCGCCTCCTATTCTTGTAGCTGCATCGGCTATTCTGCTCTTCAAAAAATGCTTCGGTAAACATACCGTGCTTAATATTTCTGATTTGTGGCCTATGTCGGCTGTGGAGCTGGGTTTCATGAAGGCGGGAAGTTTGGCGCATAAAGTGATGAGCCGTATAGAACGTTTCATGTATCGCAATGCCGACTCGGTGATGGGGCAGTCGATGGAGATTGTTGAGCATGTGTTGCGCATGTTCCCGCAAAAGCGCACCTTCCTCTATCGTAACCTGCAACCCGTAGTTGAGGTTCCTAGCAGCGCGACGGCAAAGATGCGTAGCTGCCCGATGAAGATTGTCTATGCCGGACTTTTTGGAGTAGCGCAGGATATGTTGTCGCTCCTTAAATCTGTAGATTTTGCTGCCTTGGGTGTGGAAATGCATCTCTATGGAGGTGGCAATCAAATGAATGATATATTGGCCTACATAAAGGATGGCGAGAAAAATATATATTACCATGGGTACTTGTCTAAACAGGAGGTGAACGAGGAACTCAAGAAATATGATCTTTCAGTCATCCCGTTGGCTGCATCCATACACGGCGCTGTGCCTTCTAAGATTTTCGATCTGCTGCCCGAGGGTATTCCTATCCTTTTTAGTGGTGAAGGTGAGGGTGCACGTATTGTACGAGAGTATGGCTTCGGCTTGGTATCGGCACATGGCGACTATGCGGCTTTGTCGCGCAACATACGTGCCTTTGTGGAAATGTCTGATGAGGAGTATGCTGGATATGTCAATAGCTGCCTGGAGGCTTCGTGCGACACATTCTCCTTTGACAAGCAGATGGGGCGTTTCTGCGAGTTTATCGATAAATGAATCAATGATATATTGATTTCTACCCAACGCTTGTGTCATGCTGAGTAGAACGAAGCATCTCGCGTCAGGACTTAGCTAGAGACTCTGTGAGATTGCTTTTCCCTTGACTTCAGCCCCTTCGGCTTTTAAGCCAAGGCTGACGCCTCGGGCGTCGACCTAAAGGTTCGGCCAGTGAACTTCGTTTCTTCACTTTGTTGGATGACAACATTGTGGTGTTTTTATATCATGGGCAAACAGCTATATTACCTCAATAAATCCTTTATTCTGATTCTTATCGTAACTTTATTACCGGTAGTTTGAAGTCGATAACCAACTCACTACCATAGGCTTTGGTGAGGTGGGCGTATATGTTGTACCCTACAGAAATGCTATTGTCGATCCATGGGAGATTGTATCGTATTCCCACTCGCTCGTAGTATGGATATTCATCGGCAGTATTGGAGTAGTCATTGAATGGACGGCTTAGATACCATCCTAACG
>JAFOYZ010000130.1 GCA_017424485.1 Bacteroidaceae bacterium | reverse complement strand
TAACCGGCACCGAAGGTGCATACCCTAAACCCTACACTCTAAACTCTAAACTCTACACCCTACACTCTAAACAAAAATCAAACACCAAACAAGAAAAAAACCATGAAAAGAATTTCGACATTCCTTGTAGCGATGCTGTGTGCAGTCGCTGCAATCTTTGCCGGTGACCTCTATTATTTTGCAGCAAACACCAAGCAGGCCGATGGCAGTTACGTTGACCGCTATCTTTATGTGAATGCCAGTGGTACCCTGGCCACTACCCCCGAATGCGTAGTAGGTGACGACCACTACCAGTGGCAACTTGTGCCCAATGGTACCGATGCATATTATCTTAAGAATGCAGCAGGTAAGTACCTCTCTTATGGCCCGCGCCTCACTTTGTCTGACTCCCCCTACAGCTTTCAGCTTAAGGACGATGCCGTTCATGCCGCCTCAGGTGCCAAGTCGCTCTATAATCCCACCTCTTCGGGAGGCAAGTATATGGTGCTCAAGGCCGATGGCACCGCTTTTGACCAGTATAGCGTGCCGGTCAACAACGGTTCTTGGTGCTCCGACTATATCCTTACCTCCGTGTCCGATGTCGTGGGTTACACCCTTAATGTAGTGAGCAATATCGCTGCTGCCGATGCCCGTTTCAGCTGGAATGGTCAGGAGTTTGCCACCTCTACCATGCTGCGCGATGGCGCATCTGTCACCTCCGCCACCCTCGCTTTCGTCTCAGGCAATACCGCCTACCGTTTCGATGGATTCTATGCCGATGCCTCGTTCACTCAGCTTTTGGGTGCCACCTATGAGATAGCTTCTCTCACGGCAGACCTCACCGTGTATGCCAAGTTTACGATGCTCATCTTCTCCGCTTCGCTCGACGAGCTAGTCCCCGTACAGCTCTACAACTATCGTGCAGGTAACTACACCATCCGCCTCAATGCTGCCGACGACTATGCCGGCCATGCCATCAATAGCGGCGTCAACTCCTTCAGCGAGAACGATATCTGGTATCTTGTGGGCGATGCCACCTCGTTCAAGATGTACAGCCGTATGGCTGGTACTGACCTCGCTCTGAAGCTAGCCTCTATAGGCCGCGATGCGGCAGCCACCATGGCACCTGCAGCAGAGGCTACAGCCCTCATGCTCGTAGAGCAGGCAGGCTGCTATGCCATCTGCCCTGTAGGTACCCCAGGCCAGAGTCTCAATATGCATGGAGGCAATGGCCACGACATCAAGCTCTACAACACCTCTGACGGCGGCAGCACCTGGCTCTTCAACCTCATCAATGCCGAGCCCGTATCCATCACCTTCGATGCTCAGCTCGACGGTGGCTATCCGCTCAATACCCGCATTGCCGAGGTCTCCATCAATGTGAATGGCACCATAGGCAATGCCCGCTGGACTCGCCATAATCTCGCCTCGCAGCACTACTACCTGCCCGTAGGCGCCACTTTCAGCATGACCATAGGCACCGTCTATCGTGGGTGGAAGGTCCACTTCTCCGGTATCGCCGAGCAGCCCCTTCCCGCCAACGGCCTCAGTGCCACAGTGGGCATCACCGTAGACGAGGACAACCAGTATCAGTATCTGGCCTACTCTAACGACGATCTCTACAACAAACCCTACCGTATACCCGCTATCGCTACAGCCCGTAACGGACACCTCCTTGCTGTGTACGACTACCGCCCCTGCGCCAACGACGTAGGAGCCGGTGAGGTCGATATCATGCTGCGCCGTAGCGAGGACAATGGTGCCACCTGGACCGCCGAGGAGTGCATCGCCAATGGCGTGGGAGGCAACCAGAATGTCTTCAATGCAGGCTTCGGTGACGCCGCCATCGTGGCCGACCGCGAGAGCGACCACGTGCTCGTCATGCACGTCGGTGGCAAGCAGTTCTTCCCCTATGCCACCGCCACCAGCCACAATGCCGTGGGCCGCATACGCAGTGCCGATAATGGGCTCACCTGGGCAGCCCCCGAAGACATCACCGCACAGTTTATGAGCACCGACAGTCAGGTCACTCCCATCCTGCCCGGCACCTACGCCATGTTCTTCGCTTCGGGGCGCATAGTGCAGTCGCGTGTGTATAAGAAAGACCGCTACTACCGCCTCTATGCCGCCCTGCTCGTGCGCGAGGTGCTCGACGGCGCCACCAACCCCTCACACAACAACCACGTCGTCTACTCCGACGACTTCGGCGACACATGGCACACCCTCGGCGGCGTAGCCGTGCCCGGAGGCGACGAGGCCAAGGTAGAGGAACTCCCCGATGGCACCATCGTCATCAGCTCCCGCAAGAGCTATGGCCGCTACTTCAACCTCTTCACCTTTACCGATATAGCCACCGCCCAGGGTAAGTGGGGCAGCGTGGTGGCCAGTCATAGCCAGACAGGCGGCATCGCCTTCGGTGCCAACAGCTGCAATGGCGAGCTCATGCGTCTGCCCGTCATCCGCACCTCCGATGGCCAGGCGTGCGACCTCATGTTGCAGTCCGTGCCCACTGGCGACAGCCGCGAGCGGGTCACCATCTACTATAAGGAGATGGACTATAGCCGCACCTATACCCCCACCTCCATCGCCCAGCGCTGGACTCGTGGTCTGCAGGTGTCAGAGCGAGGCTCGGCCTACTCCACCTACACCCTCCAGGCCGATGGTCGCATAGGCTTCTTCTACGAAGAGGAGCCCAACGGCTACTGCATGGTATACGTGCCCCTCACCATAGAGGCCATCACAGGCGGAGCCTACCGCCTCGACGCCGCCGCCACCGGCATAGCCCCACTCTCAACCCTCGATCCTCAACCTTCAACCCCCGTATACGACCTCATGGGCCGCCCTGTAGACAAACCCTCGCGCGGCATTTATATTGTGGGTGGACGGAAAGTTTTGTTTGATTAAATATTCACGTATGAAGCGCTACGTTACCCTATATGTCATGCCGCTCTTGCTCGCCACCCTCTGCATGGGGTGTGGCGGGCATGACCACATGCGCCAGCTCGAGCGCTTGGAGGCGCAGCTCGACACCGCGCCCGATGCCGTGCGTCTCGCGCTCGACAGCATCCCCTTCTCCTCGCTCAGCAATGAAGAGCGGGCACTCTATGCCATACTGCGCACCCAGGCCGACTACAAGTGCTACGTTCCGCTCACTACCGACACCCTCATCCGCCACGCCACCGACTACTATAATAGGAATAGGAAAAACTACCGCGCTGCTATGGCATGGTACTCCTTGGGGTGCGTATATACAGAATTAGAGGACGATGCCTCTGCCGTGGAGGCCTACCTGCAAGCTCAGAGTCTCTTTCCTGATACCACAGTACTATATTATCAGTTGTGCTATCAGAACCTTGGTCAGCACTATATAAATAAGAAAATGCCCGATGAGGCATTGGCGGCTTATACTGCATACCATAATGCAACTGAGGGATACGCCCATTTGTATGCAGATCTAAGATTGGCTCAGGCTTATATTTACAATGAACAACCTGAGCAAGCTCGTGAGATATTGGAAAACCTATTGCAACATCGTGATGAGATAGACAAGCAAAGTTTAGGAACAATTCTTTTTGATTTGGGCAAGATAGAGTATGTCTTCTCTAAAGATTATGACAAGTCCGAAGTCTATTTTGACCAACTTATAGCATTGTGTGATGTGGGTAATACGGATGGAGTCTATTGGTTCAAAGGGCGTGTCTCAGAGTCTCGAGGAGACTTCGATGCTGCCAAGAATCACTACGAGAAGGCCATGCAGACATATGATGAGGTATACCTACAATACAACTGTGCACGTAGTCTGTTATACCTTACAATAGATTCAGTAGCTCAGCCCGATCTCTATGGTTACATCAAGCGATTCGAACAGATGGGAGACTCTATCAATCGTATTGAGCGGCGCTCCGAGATTGACGAAATTCGGACAGCCCATGCTATGGAACTGCATCAGCGAGAGTTGAGAGATGCTCACCGCAAATTTATGTACCATGCTGCTTTGATTGCCGTATGCATACTGGCAACCATTACCATTGTGACACTCTATATCGAGCAGCGTCGCAAGCAGCATTATCTCCATTTGCGGCAAGAGCTACAGCGCAATCAAGCAAGAATATACAAAATGTATCAATCCATCGAAGAAAATGGCGACAGCTCTCCACATTCGCGTGAGGAGGTGCTAACTCTCTATCGTAATAGCCTCAATGCTAGTATTGCCCTTTTCAATAAGAGTGCTTGCGCTGCAAACCTGCAGAGGTTGAACAAGCTACGCAATAAGGATGTAAGTTCTATCTCCGTTAAAGACCGTGAAGAATTATACGAGACATTGGACGAAAACTTTATTACTTTTATTACCTACTTACGTTACGAGGCTGACAAGTATAGTCAAGCCAAACTTAGCACTGTAAACATCCACCTTATTCTTCTTCTCGCGATGGGTTATTCCACAGGTGTCATCCGTGAATGCCTCGCAGCTGCTACAGACAATGTTGTTACACAACAGAAGAAACGTGTCCTAAGCAAATTCCCTAACGATATTTTGGATTTATTGTATAATAATTCGTAGTTTACTTATATACAGGTGTTTACTGTCCCTCCTCATTTGTCCTATAACCAAATACAGTGAAAATGTCACTATATTTGTCACTATCTTTTTTCGTCTCATTCGCTACATAAGGCATACTTTTGTAGCGAATTTTTAATTTATATGCTATGATGAAAAAAGTATTTATGCTTGCAGCGCTGCTGTGCTGCACACTCTCGGGATTCGCAGAAGAGAAACCTATTGAGATAGAAGTAATCAAACGTCCACAAGAACGTAGTGAGGTCCAGTTGCCCACCGCCTCTATCGATGGTCTGGTATTGACCATTGAATTCAGTGAGGCTACAGCATCGCAAGTTACCGTAAAAGGCCAGAGTACACAGGTAGTCGTGTATAATGGTGCGTTCACAAGTGGTCAAGTTGTAATCACTCTCCCCTCTTTGTCCGAAGGAGGCTATTGTCTGGAGATTGAGCAGGGTGACTATGTATATATAGGAGAGTTCGATGTGGAATAAACAAGTATAGAACTACCACAATGAAAACACGCATTATTACAGTGCTACTCCTGTCCATTGCTGCAGTGGCAGGAGTAGCACAAACACGCAACGTACAGTTTTCGTACGACCATGCTGGCAACCGCATTTCTCGTGCGATAGTCCTCCCTGCGGCTGCTCAAAGCCGCAGGGCACCGATAGATAGTACCCAAACGGAGGTATTTACCGACATC
>JAFOYZ010000129.1 GCA_017424485.1 Bacteroidaceae bacterium | reverse complement strand
TCGTCGGCACTGTTGCCCGGCTCGTTGTTGGTCTTCATATGGCATGAGAAATTGGCCTTACCGCAATCGGCCGGATTGGGCCATCCCTCGTGAATACGGTGAGGGATACACTCATGGTCGGGGCGCATATCACTACCCACACCCCAAGTGTAGCACCAGCTTGATGCCAGCAGGTCGTTGGCACTCATGCGAGTATCTGAGGCCAAGCCCTTCTTCTCGGCATCGTACCACTGGAATACGCGGTATGATGAGATACGGCCATCAAGCGATACGGGGAGTTCGGGCAACTCCAGATCCTCCTTATCAGCGATGAAGCAGCGGCTATAGCCCCAGCCACTCTTACCGGTAGCGAAGGTCACCATATAGCCACGCTTGAGCTTGAAGCTACGTATCTGGTTATTGAGTTTCTCTTCAGAGAGCGAGTTCATGAAACCGCCTGAATTCTCCAAGCCGAAGTCGTTGACTGCCGTGCCACCAAATTTCGGCTCTGAATATACGGTCAGAGGTTTGATATCCTTGGCATAGGGCATCACGATAGCTCCATGAGCATACATCTTCACCTGACAGTTAGCACCATTGACAGCCTGCTCGCCATTGATGAACACTCTGCCCTTCAGGTGGTTCTTGATGACCAGGCTGGGGCGTATGCCCTGGAAGATGACTACTGCGTGCTCGGTATTGGTGATATTCACCTTACCCTCACCCACAAAAGGTGTGGTGTGTGCTATGATGTAGTCAACATCTTCTGATACAGCCACCGAATCGGTCACCTGATATACAGTATTTACCTGATTTGCAGCATTTGCCGCCAACCCAAAGGTCAACAGCAAAGCACATGTAAGTTGTTTGATTTTCATAGTTTATTGTTGATTGCTAGGAGTCCTAGGATAGCCAAGGGAGTCCTAGAACCCTAGAACTCCCTAGACTATATAATAATTACTTTACGGGACGGATCACGAAGGTGTACTCATAGTCACCATAAGGCATCTGGTACTCGCGACGAGGCCATGCACCCCATGAGTTGACGCAACCTACACCAAACTGCTGCTTGTCGATGCTTACGACAGTGAAGTCGCGCGGTGTGAGGTCACCTGAGTGACGCTGGTCTTTATCCCAACCGTCGTCGAGGTCGTCTTGCAAATAGTTGAGGGCTGTAGCGTTGAGTGCCTCGGTACCGAAGAACTCGAGACCCTTGCCGGCATTGTCGAGCACACGCCAGTAGCGCACCTCGGTCTTGTTACCTGACTCCTGCGGACGGATGTAGGGGAAGTACTGCTCAGCCACCTTCTGGGTATAGATACCGATGGTCTGGTCGTTGTTACGGTCGATATAGTTCTCACCAGGACCATTACCATAGTACTCGATGTTGGCGTATGCCTCGGGCATCACCATCTGCATACCGAAACGGAAGAGCTGGGGCTTACCCTCCTTGTTCTCGCCAGCCTTGAGGCTCTGGTTCACGATGAGCTGTCCGTCAGCAGTGAGGATATACTTCATGAGGAGTGTAGCCTCAAGCTTGGGCAGATCATACTCAGCGGTAACGACCATATTGTTGCCCTCCTTGACCCACTTGAGTGAGTTGCGCTTCATGCGGAGACCGGGCTCCTTCCAATCCAAGAAGCGACGCTGCAAGTTAGCACCGAAGTCGTTGTCGGTAGGTGCACGCCAGAAGTTGGGCTTCAAGGCATGACCCTTCTCCATCATTGGAGTATCGTTGACGTCGATATACTCAATCCAACCGTTCGAGCGGTTCCATGTTACGGTGAGGTCACCACCCTTGAGGATGAGGCAAGCCAAGTGTACGTCCTCGCTTACGGGAGCACCCTCAGCAGCTGCGATAGCCTCTACAGTAGGATAAGCATACTCGGTGAGCTGGAACTGCTCGTGAGCTACCATATAGTCCTTAGCCAAGAGGGGCTGAGCCTCCTTGAGGCGGAACTCTACGTTGAGCATATACTCCTTACCATTGGCAGCGGGGTGCTTGAAGCCCTTGAGTGTAACCACCTTCTTGCCCTGTGCGGGTACTGCGAGGTTGTCGACACGGCCGTTAGCCACCTCCTTACCCTCCTCGAGGAGTGTCCATACGAGGTAGTAGTCGGCAAGGTCGGTGAAGAAGTTCTCGTTGTATACCTCTACCTGACCCTTCTTGAGGTTCTTGGCTGTAGCCCAGATGTTCTGGTAGTTGTAGCGTACCTCATAAGCGTGGGGGTTGTAGCGGCGGTCGGGAGCGATGATACCGTTACAGTTGAAGTTGTTGTCCGATGCGGGATAGCGGCCATAGTCACCACCATAGGTGAAGATTTCCTTACCCTCCTTGTTCTTGTCGCGGAGGCCCTGGTCTACGAAGTCCCAGATGAAGCCACCCTGCAGGGCGGGATACTGACGGATGAGGTCCCAGTACTCCTTCAAGCCACCGATAGAGTTACCCATAGCGTGGGCATACTCACACTGGATGAGGGGTTTGTCGGGGTTCTTACCGTAGCGCTCCATATAGTTATAGTCGGCATACATGGGGCAGCGGATATCGCTGTTGCGGGCGTTGCAAGCCTGCTCATACTGTGTGGGACGGCTGTTGTCGTAAGCCTTGATCCAGTCGTAGGCAGCCTCGAAGTTAGGACCGTTACCGGCCTCGTTACCCAAGCTCCAGAAGATGATTGAGGGGTGGTTCTTGAAAGTCATCACGTTGCTGATGTTACGCTCGAGGTGAGCCTTGGCAAACGCGGGGTTCTTAGCCAATGTGCGCTCACCGTAGCCCATACCGTGGCTCTCGATGTTGGCCTCAGCTACTACGTAGAGACCATACTCGTCGCACAGCTCATACCAGCGGGGATCGTCGGGATAGTGACAGGTACGTACAGCATTGATGTTGAGTTCCTTCATGATCTTGATATCCTGGATCATGCGCTCTACAGATACCACATAACCGAAGTCGGGGTCCAGTTCGTGACGGTTGGCACCCTTGAAGAGTACGGGCTTGCCATTCACGAGCACCTGGAAGTTCTTGAGCTCCACCTTGCGGAAGCCCACCTTCTGGCTGATAGCCTCGATTACCTGATCGCCATCAACGAGCTCGATACCGAGAGTGTAGAGGTAGGGATTCTCGGCAGACCACTTGGCGGGATTGCTCACAGCCATTACGGTCTCGGCCTTGCCCTCACCGTTGATCGCTGTAGTAGCGCTCTTCACCACCTTGCCAGTAGCATCCTTCAAGGTGTAGCGGAGGCTCTTGCCTGCAGCATTGTCGGCAGTAGCAGAGATCTTCAAGGTACCGTTCTTGTAGTTCTTGTCCAGGTCGGGGAGGATGAAGAGATCATCTACACGTACCTGAGGACGAGCATACATATATACCTCACGGGCAATACCGGTGAAGCGCCAGAAGTCCTGGTCCTCGAGGTATGAGCCGTCGCACCAGCGCATTACCTGCATAGCTACGAGGTTCTCCTTGCCAGGCACGAGGTAGGGAGTGATATCAAACTCAGCAGCCATCTTGGCGTCCTCGCTGTAGCCTACATACTTACCGTTGACCCATACCATGAGGTTCGATGTAGCCGAACCTACGTGGAGATATACCTGCTGACCCTTCCAGTCGGCGGGGATCATGAATGACTTACGGTACGAACCGGTGTAGTTGTTGCGCTCCTCGATGTAGGGAGGATTGGGCTCAAACTGAAGGTTCCAGGGATAGCCAGCATTGCGGTAGATACGGTCGCCATAGCCAAGGATCTCAAAGAGTCCGGGTACGGGGAAGTTGTCCCACTTAGAGTCATCGTAACCCACAGCAAAGAAGCCTTGGGGAGCCTCATTGTGATTCTTCACGAAATTGAATTTCCACTCGCCCGTCAGGTCAAGGTAGCGGGCACTCTTGCTCTTGTCTGCCTGTGCAGCGAGCTCCGTGTTCTCATAGGCGAAGTAGGCGGCGCGTGCCTCCTTGCGGTTCTCCTGATTCACCTCAGGGTCGAGCCACATCTTCGGCTTCTGTGCACTCACGCTCATGGCAATAGCGAGCGCACCCAAGAAAAGCATGTTTTTCTTCATAAATGATAGTTAATATTAATTGATTTATAATGAATTTCCTTAAGCAAGGCAAAGATAGCACAAATTTATGAAACACGCAACATACACGCGCGAAAGTTTTTCCAACTTAGCAAGTTACGGGATATTTCCCCAGTCATTCCAAGCATTTTCTTAGGTGCAGAAAATATTTTTCTCAGGCTCTCCGGCAAAAGATTGCAGGCAAAAGTTTTTTATCGCAGGTAACGCTCTTAGGAAGGGAGTCAACCTTTTTCAGGAAAAGACACCTGTTGCATGTTAAAAAAACGCCGTATTCCGCAGAATTTTACCCAGTTATTTGCACATATTCAATATTTTTTACTACCTTTGTGCGATATTATGCACAAAAGGCCGCAAAGCAAACAAGAATACGATATAACAACTTTATTAACAATCAATTTTATTAACCAAAAACAAGCATCATGAAGAAATTTTTGACTTCAGTTGTGCTCTTCGCAGCAGGACTCTTTGCAGTGAACGCACAACAGCTCAAAACGGGTGATACTTTCGAGTACACCAATGCCGATGGTGTAATGAAGACTTACACCGTAGTAGGCGAAAACTTGATCGAGAACCCCTCGTTCGACAGCAACACCACAGGTTGGGTCGGCGGTGGTGGCGGCTCACTCACTGGCGTTGACTGGCACAGCAACGGCGGTGTAGACGATGGCGCATACCTCCGTCTAACCGAGAACGCAGGTAAGGGCGGCAACGGTTCCATCGGTACCGCATGGCCTCTCGAGAAAGGTAAGACTTATGTATTCAGCTACTTTGCACGTTTGAACACAGACGTCAACGCCGTAGCCAAAGAGGGTTACATCGTAACTTCTGAGACCAACACTCCCCGTGGTGACGAGAGCAAGACCATCATGTATGGTCATGAGGATGCTAACTGCGCTTGGACACAGAACATCGTAGTTACCACCGCTGAGTACGACTACCTCCAGTTCTGCGCCCGTTGGTTGAGCGGCCGCGTATGTTTCGACGCCTTCATCCTCGCCGAGGTTTCTGAGGCAGCCGATCCCGCTGAGCTCGAAACTCTCCTCGCAAACTGCCAGGAGTGGATCGACACCTTCGGTGACGAGGCTAAGGGTCTCGACGCATTCGACCCCGTAGTAAAGGAAGCACAAGACTTGGTTGATGGCGAAGAGTACACCGCTGAGGAGCTCAACGCTATGGTACACAAGCTCAGCGAGTCTCTCCTCGACTTCCGCATGGCCAACGCCAACGACGAATACACCGTAGACGTTACCAACCGTTACCTCACCAACCCCAATTTCGACAACGGTCTCTCTGGATGGGAGCGTGAGAACGAGGACGTAAACAATGGTATCAACGTACGATTCCTTGAATACTTCGGTGAGAGCAGCCGCGTATGCGAAATCCAGAATGCCCCAAGCGCTGACAGCCGTGTACAACAGACTGTATACAACCTCCCCTTGGGTTACTATCGTTTCACCGTACAGGCCGTTATGAACCACTCTGTAGACACCTCTGTGCCCGCTGATGAGAGAGAAGCTTCTGGTGCTATCCTCTACTGTAACGGTGCCGAGCTCAACATGGTAACAGACCAGCTCACCTCTAACGGTGCTACTGCCGACGCTTCTTATCCCCAGACATTCACCATCGAAGGTGTGGTATCAGCCGACTCTATCGTAGTAGGTTTCTTGGGCAAGAAGGACTGCAAGTTCACCTACGTAGGTTTCGACAACGTGAAGCTCGAGTATGCTGGTTTCGACGCAGGTATCTACATCTCCGACCTTGCAAACAACATCTACAGCTGGATAAGCGGCGATGACAGCGAGTTCCTGCTCCCCGCTATCGCCTACAACCTCGAAGAAGAGGCCATGGATGCCGAGAATGTTACTGAGGAAGAAGAGATGGGCGCTGCTTATATCCGTCTCGACTCTGTATTCACCGCTGCCAAGAATTCTGTAGCACTCGTTAAGAAGCTGACCGATGACTGGGCAGAATTTGCCAACTTCGTAGAAGAGACTTCATACCCTGGCTATGACGCAGCCATCGTACTCATCAACAAGATTGAAGACTTCCTTAAGATGGAAGACGATGAGGCTGGCTATCCTGAGCTCTACGCCATCATAGCAGAGCTCGAGCAGGGTATCGCTGACTACCGCATGAGCCAGGCTGCCAGCAAGGACACTCCTGCCGACTACACCTTCCTGCTCCCCAACGCCAACTTCGAGGCTAAGGGCGACTGGGTATGGAACGTAACTCACAGCGGTGGTAGCACCGACTGCTGGGTAGGCGGTTGCCGTCCTACTATGGAAGGTGGCGAGAACCGTCAGGGTGTAAACCTCTGGGGTAACCACATCACCTCACTCGACCTCCATCAGGTGCTCACTGGCCTGCCCAACGGTCTCTACAGCATCAGCGCTGAGATGATCACACAGAGCGGCTATGTTACCGACCAGCACCTCTATGTAACAGGTATCAATACCTCTGTATCACCCAACCTAGAGAATGAGGGCTGGGACAGCTACGAGTGGACTACTCTCCAGACTGGCTACGTAGTAGTTATCGACGGCACACTCACCATCGGTGCTACATCAAGCACCTTCGGTGATGCTTCACAGGGATGGTTCCAGGCTACCAACTTCAAGCTCCAGTACTACGGTGCTGCCAGCGACGAAGACCTCAAGGTGGCTTACGACGCTACACTTGCCGAGGCACAGGCTCTTGTACCCAACCTCCTCAAGGGCGACGCTGCCAAGCTGCAGGCTAAGATCGACGAGGCTATCGCACTGAGCGCTACATCAAACGGCGAGGCTGCTGCACTCCTCATCGAGCCCATCAAGACCGCCAAGAAGGCTGTTGCTGACTACGATACATACAAGAAGGGTGCCTACCAGACTGCTGTAGACAATGCTGCTGCATTCGGCACAGACGCTGCTGTAGAGGTAATCGCTGCTGCCGTAACATTCGCTGACGCTATCACAGCTGCCGACACTACTACTACTGCTGCTCTCGCTGCTATCAACGAGAAGCTCAACGCTTACATCGACTACGCTACATACCTCGAGGAGGTTGGCTACATGCTTACCGACAGAGGTGCCGGCTACGCTCAGAGCAACATCGAGGACGTGAAGGTTACCATCGCTGCTCAGAAGGCCGACCTCTTGGCTGAGTTCCAGGTTAAGGCCAACGTTGAGGACCTCAAGGCTAAGCTCACTGCTGTAGTAAGCTACCTCGTAAAGAGCTCATTCATCAACGCTAAGGCTGGCGATGACGTTACCGCACTCATCGTGAACCCCACATTCGACAGCAACGCTAACGGCTGGATCGTAAACAAGGGTACAGGTAACACCGACACCAACGCTGGACAGCACTGGGGTGCCGATGCAGCAAACCGCTACATGGACTCTTACAACGGCACAGCCAAGGCCCTCAACTTCCGTGGTTCACAGGTACTCACCGACATTCCTAACGGTACCTACAGCGTGAAGGTAGCTACACGTGCCAACAATACTGGTGCTTACATCTTCGCACTCGGCGAGGCTATCACCAGCGAAGAGGTGAACGACTCTACCGTAATGCTCCAGGTGGCCAACAGCGCCAACACCAAGTGGCTCGAGATTGCACACTACGGCGACAGCCTCGGTGGCATCTGGCAGGCTGAGGAAGACAAGTGGCAGGCTGGTAACGAGTACAACACCGAAATCCACAACGCCAACAACGGTAAGGGCTACGGCTGGACATGGGCTACCATCGAAGGCATTGAGGTTACCAACCACGAGATGGTAATCGGTGTTACTACCGACTCTACCGTAACCAAGAAGGCTGGCTTCGAAGGTCAGTGGTTCTCAGTTGACGACTGGTCACTCACACTCACTGCAGTAGGTGACAATAGCAACTGGACCATCGACAGCAGCATCGAGAGCGTTGCAGCTACCGTTAAGGAGACTGTATACTACGCTATCGACGGACGTCGCTTGGCTATCCCTGGTAAGGGTGTCAACATCGTGAAGACCGTTTACAGCAACGGTACTATCGAAGTGAAGAAGGTATTCGTGAAGTAATCACACAACCTGACACATAACACCAAGCGGGGCTGCACATGCAGCCCCGCTTTCTTATGCGCATATTTTAGGAACACCGCTTTGCCAATCAAAGAAATATCACTACATTTGCAAGATTTATCTAGTATCCTAGATAACCATAGGAACGCCTAGGAACCCTTAGGATATCCTAAGATTTCCTAAAACTCCTGGGACATCCTAGAAATAGCGTCCCTAGAAACACCAAGAGAATAACCACAAACTACTACCGCCATGCCCAAAGCCTTCAAGATACTGATGCTCCTCGCTGCCACTGCCCTAGGGTCAACAGCACAGACACTGCCCTACAAGGCGCAACTCGACCACTCGCTCAGCACTCAACAGCATATCAGCACAGCCGGAGAGGTGAGCACGCACGGCGTATTCATGCCTACCGATGATTTCACACTCGACCTTGGTATGCTCATGCGTAGCGGCACACTGCAAGTGACAGCCACCAACAATGCCGCCTGCGGATTCATGGTCCAGTTCACCAACAACCAAATCCGATTCGCAGACCCCTACACGGAGGAGGAGATGGCATCGTACACCATAGCAGCTACCGAGGAAGCGCACACCTACCGCATCGCGCTCAGCGAAAGCAAGCTGCACATCTATGCCGACACCACACTCTTGGGCACACATCAAGCCCTGTCTCTCCCCATACTCCCCGACGCAGGCTTTTATGGCGATGAGGACAATGCTACCCTAAAGACCGGCATCTACGACGAGCGTAACCTCATACGCAATCCCGGTTTCGAAACCGAAGGCACAGTGCTCAAGAGCGACGCCAGCGACTACCGTTTCTGGCCTGCTGAGTGGAACATCACCAATGCCAACAACACAAGCGAGCAAACAAGCGGTGTGCGATGCAACAAGGGCAATGCCACCTATGCCAATGGCCGCGAAGGCAGCTCGGCCCTCATGTTCCGTCAAGATGGATCGGGCGGATTCACGGCCTCAGACGGCAGCTACATCTATCAGCAGCTGAGCACCCCTCTGAAGTCTGGCCGAAGATACGAACTCTCGTTCCAGGTCCTCAGCCACACCAATGACCTGGGCAAGACCTATGCCGTGGCCGTAGGGTCAGCCAAGGGCACATGGGACAACCTCTACGCCACATGGACAGCCCCATCGGCCAAACAGACCATACAGACCTATCACTACGAATTTACAGCTACCGAACAGAGCAACACATACATCGCCTTTGTATGCCATGGCGGTAGCGGCATCGTGCATCTCGACCGCGTTGCCCTCAGAGAGATACCGGGCGATTACAACCTCCTCAGCGTCAGCGCCGAGGGCACAGCAGATATCGACATCCTAAGCATCAGCTATAGCGACGGCGCCTTCTCACCTATCCGCCACATCAGCAACACACTCTACAATGGAGGTGAATACTACCTATACAACACCTATTACCATCGTCTGCTGGGCCTGAACGCCAGTGGCATCCCTTCCCTGGGCATCTCCAACGCCGAAGCCCTGAACGAAGCATACACGTGGTGTGCCGAGAGCAGCAACAAGCAGGGGCACTACCGTCTACGCCACAAGGCCACAGGCAAATACCTTGCCGCCAGCACGGCCAACACCTGGAGCATGACCCTCAATGCCACACCGGCATCAGACAATACCGACCTATGGGCCATCACCGAGGGGCGCGAGGGAAGCATCACCTCACTATACAGCGGCAAGCAACTAGGCACCGATGCTGACCAAGAAGCCAACGAATATATCGGTGTATATTACGACAAGCCTCAGAGCGAGCGCAGCACTTGGCAACTCCTCGATGCACAATTTGCCTTCAACGAGAGCCGACTCGCACTCTACCTCAGCGAACTCAACAAAGCCATTGCACTGGGCCAGCAGATTGCGGGTAGCGGCATCTATGGACTGGCAGCTACAGCCAATCTGAAAGCGGTCCTCGACAAGGCACAAGCCATAGCAGACGCTGCCACCTTTGCCGACATCGAGCTCATAGTAACCACCACTGCGGAGGTAAAGCAGGCCATCGACACCTGCAAGGAGAGTTCAGCCGACGACACGGGCAACATCCGCGTGTGGGCCACCTATGACAGCCACCGCCTGAGCTTAGGCGAGAGCTACACCCTCAGTCTGGACAATGTAACCTTTGCCAACGACTCTACCATGTATCTTCTCATCCGCAACCGCAACAAGCAGGGTGCACTAGTAGGTATCAGTCGCGCAGGCATCAGCATAGGCGGACAGGCAATAGCCACCACAGCAGACGCCAACGGCACACACACCTACCGCTTAGCTGTAGACAAGGGCACACTGCGCATCTATCACAACAACCAACTGGTCGGAAGCGCAGCCACCTACGAAGTGCCTGCTCTTACCACGGGAGGCGAGAAGACCGAATTCACCGGCCTTGCCACCCAACATCTGAGCAGCTACATTGCCGAAGTCATCAGTTCGGAAAAGGCCCTCGCACCTGGCGAATATGATGGTGATAAATACAACAAGGTGAAGCGTCAAATTGCGCTGGCTTACCATAGCGCCCTCACCCTCAGCGAACCTGCCGACTACTTCCTGCTCAACGGAGAGGTCACATTGGAAGCATCGTCCATCGACATACGCAATGAGAAGTGTTGGGTCATCTTCCCCCATACACGTCCTTCGGCTACCATAGCGGTGTGGAAAAACATCGCCACCATACAGGGCGCTATGCCTCAAGCAGACAAAAACTACCGGGCAGCCATCTATCTGGACGGCACAGCCATCATCCCCTACGCTGCCGACATCAAGCCCTTCACCCTATACAGCGGCGAACTCTACAGCGGAGAGGCCACCAGCTACCCCACGGGCAAGCACAACAACCTAGGCAACAAGGCCAACACGATGCAGAGCTTTATCCTCAAACGCGGATACATGGCAACCCTTGCCACCAATGCCGATGGCAGCGGATATAGCCGCGTATTCGTAGCCGACCACGACGACCTCTTGGTACCTGTGGCCCCCGAGGCACTCAACAGACGCGTATCGAGCATCGTCATCAAACCCTGGCAGTATGTATCGAAGAAGGGATGGGGCAGCACCAAGGGTAACAGCACCATCAACACCCACACAGAGACTGTACGCGCCAACTGGTTCTACACCTGGAGTGCCGATCGCAACAATACCATAGACCTCGAATATGTACCCATCAAGCAGCATCTCTGGTGGCCTGGATGGGCACAGATCAATGCGTTGGAAAACTGCACCCATGTACTCGGATACAATGAGCCTGAACACTCCGAACAGCACGGCAAGGCACAATGCTCGTGCGGAGGAGCCATCAGCGAGTGGAGCGCCTTCACACACCACACCGAGTTCTTCGAGAGCGGCATGCGTATCGGTTCGCCCTCACCCACCGATGCTGGATGGCTCAAGAACTACGTGCAGTACTGCCACAACTATGCCTACCGGTGCGACTTCGTGGTGACACACTCCTATTGGAAAGAGGATGTAGCCACATGGAAGAAACGCCTCGAAGACATACACAACGCCACCGGACGCCCCATCTGGATTACCGAGATGGAGAACGGAGCCTCATGGGATAAGCCTAGCGAAGGCAATGTGAATGACGCTGCCAAGAAATACCAACAGATATTCGACCTCCTCGAGAGCCTCGACTACGTGGAGCGCTACGTACCCTACAACGATGACCTCTGGTATAACAAGATGATTTACGACGACGGATGGCCCACACCCGCAGGCTTCATCTTCCGTGACTATCCCTCATCCTTTGCCTATAAGGCCGAGGTGCAGTATATCCCCGACTGGTGGAAGCCTTCACTGCAAAACGTCAGCATGACAGCAAGCTACAACAACAAGAGCAATTGCATTGATTTTGCCATAAACAACGACAATGGAGACGTTACCGATGCACTCGTGGTAGAATATAGCTACGACGGCAACACATGGGAGGCAGCCTACGAGGAGACCGCACGCTGGAAGTTTGACAACACAGCCTATACGCTCTCTGCAGATGCCACAGCATTCAACAACGGCACCATACACTTCAGACTGCACGCTACCACGCTGATAGGCGGAGATACTTATAGTGAGGTACAAACACTCACACTTGACACCTCAGACATGACATCTGCCACATGGAGCAACCTCTTGGTGACTCCTGGCAATGGATATGTCAGCATATCAGCATCACAGCCTCGCAACGTAGCCATCTACGCCCTCGACGGGAAACGTGTATGGCAATCTGTAGTCAAAGGCACCCAAATCATAAGCCTACCCAAAGGCACCTACCTGATAGACCAGAGAAAAATCCACATCAAATAAATCTGAATAAACCCAACAAGCACATATACCGCAAATAATTAAACAACATACAATGAAAAAACAAGTACAAACAAAGCGCAACTCCACAGCGCCCACTGCTGCGGTGGTCGATGAAGGCCAACTCAAGCGCCTTCCTCTCATCGCAGGACTCGCCTTTCTGGCCATCACATGGCTTCTGCTCAACATCTTCGAGCATGAGTATCTCTATCGTGTACAGGAATTATCGTTATGGCTACCTACTGAAGTCTATTTCGACGAACGCATGATGGTGCCGGGCGGACTGATGAACTATATCGCCTGCTTCCTCACGCAGTTCTTCTACTACCCCATGTTGGGCTCGCTCCTCTTCATAGGCCTGCTCTTCCTGGTACAGCTCCTCACACAAAAGGTCTTCGACATCCCTGCACGCTGGGGATTGCTCTCCATCATCCCCATGGCACTCATCCTGAGCTGCGCAATGGAAGCGGGATATTGGATTTTCCAAATCAAGACACAGGGATACTTCTACTCCATGCTCGTAGGCTTCCTCTTTAGCTTATCAGCTATCCGCCTATTCCAAATCAGCAAAGGCTGGGTAAGATACATCACCCTAGCAGCCATCGCAGCCATAGGATATCCTCTGTTTGGCTTTTACGCGCTACTGGCCCTACTGAGCATCGTGGCTATTGAACTGTCCTCCAAGGAACGCAACATCGGCATCGTGCTCCTCGGCATAGCCGCCATCATCGCTACACCTATATTATATTATAATCTATATGAGCAAACTCGCTTTAGCCGCATGTTCACAGCAGGCATGCCAGCCTTCGAGTTCATCGCCCGCGACCTGCGCACCTGGATTCCCTATATCCTTCTATACCTGTTCCCATTGGTGATGCCATTCATTCGCTTCGACCATTCGGCCAATCATGTGCAAACCAAGAAAAAGTTTATACTGACACAAAGCATAGGCGTCATCTTGATCGTATTCGTAGTACAGCTCTTCTGGTTCCGCGACCCCAACTTCCGTGCTGAGATCAAGATGAACCATGCCATGGAGCGACTGGAATGGCGCAAGGCGCTTGATATTGCCAAGGCACAGAAACAGACTCCCACACGCCTGATTGTACTCAACCGTAATCTGGCATTGCTCAAACTCGGCAAAGCAGGTGACGAGATGTTTCACTACCTCGACGGAGGTGAACCCGCGGCATCACCTTTCGAAATCAGACTGATGCAGGTGGGAGGCAAGATGCTCTATTACCACTATGCCCGCATGAACTTCTGCTATCGCTGGTGCCTCGAAGATGCTGTAGAATATGGATGGAAAGTCGATTACATGAAATACATGGTCAAGACCTCCATCGTATCGGGTGAATATGACCTCGCCATGAAATACATCAACACGCTGAAGAAAACCCTCTTCTACAAAGAATGGGCCAAGAAATACGAAAAGATGGTCAACAATCCCGATCTGATAGCCAAAGATCGGGAGATGGCAAGTATACTCCCTCTATACCAGTTTGAAGACCAGCTCGATGGTGACAACACCTTGGTAGAGATATACCTGCTCAACTACTTCGCCCACACCTACAGCGACCTCAACACACCCATGTTTGACGAAGCCTCACTCATGTGTGCCCTCACATTGAAAGACATACAGACCTTCTGGAACTGCTTCTTCCGCTATGCCAATAGCCATGCCAAAGACCGCATGCCTACACACTACCAGGAGGCCGCCCTACTTTACGGCAATCTGGAGAAGACCGTAGACATCAGTAAGATGCCCTTCGACAAGTCGGTAAAGATGCGTTTCCAGGACTTCATGCGTTTTTCTCAGAAACACGCCGTAGAGAATGTAGAACGTGACCCCGAAGCCAAGAAGCTATTCTACGAACGCTTCGGCGATACCTTCTGGTACTTCTACTTCTTTATCAGAGACGTCAAATCATATTAACTCCTAGGCAGTCCTAGGAAATCCTAGAATCCTCCCCAAAAAGCACCACCAAACAACAAATAATAAAACCTATGCAACACAAGCACATATTATACACAGCACTACTGTGCACACTGACGTTGGCAGGCTGTACCGCTACACCTCCCAAACAATATACCGAGACCAATACGGAAGCCTCAGTGCATCCCCAATATACTAACGGCATCACCATTCCCTACAACATTGCCCCCCTTAACTTCGCCTACACGATGGAAGGCAAGGCATTCATCACCGAACTCCAGGCGGGTGACCAATCACTAGTCATCAAAGGTAAACAGACCGACTGGAAAATCAAGGAGTGGAGACAAATGCTCGAAACCAACAAAGGCAAAAACATCAAGGTGTATACCTACGTGCAAACAGACAAAGGATGGGAGCGCCTCCGCCCCATCACATGGCATGTAGCCGAAGAACCTATCGACCCCTATATCTCATACCGTATCATTGCCCCATCGTACGTCACCTACGAAGAACTCAGCATACGGCAACGTCACATCGAGAACTTTGACGAGCAGATTATCTACAACAACATGCTGCTTGCTGAAGATGTTGACGGGCAGTGCATCAACTGTCATCACTACCGCAACTACAAGACCGATCAGATGCAATTCCACGTACGCCAGCTCAAAGGCGGTACAATCATCGTCGATGGAGATGAAGTAAAGAAGATCAACTTGAAGACCGACTCCACCATCTCAGCTGGTGTGTATCCAGCATGGCACCCGACACACAATTTCATCGCCTACTCCATCAACGACACCGGTCAGTCATTCCATACAAGAAACAGCAATAAAGTTGAAGTACAGGACCTAAAGAGCGACCTCATACTCTACGATATAGACCGTAACGAAGTAAGCTTCATCGAGCATGACACACTCGAATGGGAGGTCTTCCCTGCCTGGGCACCCGACGGCAAGACACTCTACTACAACTC
>JAFOYZ010000128.1 GCA_017424485.1 Bacteroidaceae bacterium | reverse complement strand
TCCAGAAATGCGTGGCACAAACATCATTTTCGGCCCAGCATACAAGAAGCACATCTCCGAAGCATCCGCCTTTGCAGACACTACGGGTATCAGAGTTGTCATACCATTTGAGCGCAATATTGACCAAGTGTTCACCAACCCTTACCTCTATCAGATCAACACTCCCCAAAGCTATTTCTACTCTGAGGTGTACGACCATTTCTTCCGTCGCTTCCCACATCCAAATGTAATCTTCTTCGAAGAACCAGGAGAAAAAGAAGACGGCATGATACCAGGATTCAAGCAAGAACTCGACAGTCGCGACATCGACTATACCGTTCTTGTTGCCGACACTGCAACCAACAAGGACACCATACGCAACCATTTCAAGCTATATCATGAGAACATACTTATGATGAGTTCCGAGAAGAGCGGTGTCCTTAACAACATGATGCCTGTATTCCAGTTATTGGTGCGCGATACTGCCACTACCAAATACGACATGCACCTCTTTGGCTATCCGCAATATCAGGTCTACACCAATAGCCACTTGGCATCGTTCTATGAGATCGACACCTATTTCTACTCATCCTTCTATACCAACAACCTTTTGCCACAAGCCGTAAACTTCCACAAGAAGTATAGGCGTATATATAGTAAGGAGATTGTAAACCGATACCCCAAGTATGCCATCCTGGGATTCGACACCGGATTCTATTTCCTCAAGGCGCTCCATCTCTATGGTACCGACATAGACAACCATCTCAGCGAGTTCAAGTACGAGCCTATACAGACTGGCTTCAAATTTGAGCGCGTCAACAACTGGGGAGGTTTCATCAACCGAAAAGTATTCTTCGTACATTTCACAAGAGATTACGAACTACAAAAGATCGACTTCGACTAATGAGACGCCTTTCACTCATACTCATAGCTTGTATTGTATCCATCAAGATGATGGGTCAGGTAGGAGAGCTACGCGACAATGTGAGCATAGGTTTCAATGCAGGATACAACCTAAGCAGTGTAGACTTCAGCCCCACCATCAAGCAAGGATTACAACCTGGATATACCGGTGGAGCCACATTACGCTATACTACAGAGAAATATTTCGCACTCATCTGCGCAGCACAGCTCGAGGTCAACTTTGCACAACGTGGATGGAATGAGACCATCGATGACGGAAGTGGCAACACCTATCGCCGCACCACCAATTACATAGAGATACCCTTCTTTGCCCACCTTGGATGGGGTAAGGAGGAGCGCGGATTTCAGTTCTTCATCAACGCAGGTCCTCAGATAGGACTATATCTCAGCGACGATGAGTTTTATGGATTCACACAAGAGAAGCCTTGGGATCCCAGCAACCGTCCCAATAATATGACCGCGCAATATGGCAAAGAGATAGAGAACACCCTTGAATATGGTATAGCTGGCGGAGCAGGCATAGAACTAAAGACCGGCATAGGCAACTTCATTGTCGAAGGGCGCTATTTCTTCGGTTTGTCCGATATGTTCGGCAACTCCAAGGCCGATCCCTTTGGGCGTTCTGCCAATACCACCATAACGGCAAAAGTCACCTATCTGATAGACATCCTCAAATAACAAATTATATATAGCCTACCGGCAGTATATATAATAAGGTATATATATAAAGAGAGTCTGCTCTATGAGCAGACTCTCTTCTTCTTTATCTTACCCTAATCGGGAGATTACTCAGCGATCTTATTGTCAGAACCGAGTACGTTCACAATCTTGTGCATGTACTGCTTCTTCATGTTATCACGAGCGGGGCCGAGGTACTTACGGGGGTCAAACTCAGCGGGCTTTGTAGCAAATACCTCACGGATAGCAGCAGTCATAGCAAGACGGCTGTCAGAGTCGATGTTGATCTTGCAAACTGCAGACTTAGCAGCCTTACGCAACTCGCTCTCGGGGATACCGATAGCATCCTTCAATGCACCACCATAAGTATTGATAGTCTTTACCTCCTCCTGGGGAACAGAAGAAGAACCGTGAAGCACGATGGGGAATCCAGGAAGCTCCTTCTCTACACCTTCGAGAACGTCGAATGCCAATGGAGGAGGAACAAGGATACCCTCTTCATTCTTTGTGCACTGCTCGGGCTTGAACTTGTTAGCACCGTGTGAGGTACCGATTGAGATAGCCAAGCTGTCGCAACCTGTACGAGTAACGAAGTCTACAACCTCCTCAGGACGTGTGTATGTGTGGTGCTCAGCTACTACGTCATCTTCAACGCCTGCCAATACACCGAGCTCACCCTCAACGGTTACGTCAAACTGGTGTGCATACTCTACAACCTTCTTTGTGAGAGCAACGTTCTCCTCGTAGGGGAGGTGTGAACCATCAATCATCACTGAAGAGAAGCCCATGTCGATGCAAGACTTACATGTCTCGAAGCTGTCACCGTGGTCAAGGTGAAGTACGATTTCGGGCTTTTCGCAACCGAGCTCCTTAGCATACTCTACAGCACCCTCAGCCATGTAGCGAAGAAGAGTCTGGTTAGCGTATGCACGAGCGCCCTTAGATACCTGAAGGATAACCGGAGACTTAGTCTCAACAGCAGCCTGAACGATAGCCTGGAGCTGCTCCATGTTGTTAAAGTTGAAAGCAGGGATAGCATAGCCGCCCTTGATTGCTCTTGCAAACATATCACGAGTGTTTACAAGGCCTAATTCTTTGTAGCTAATCATTGTTACTTAGTTTATAATTGTTATACAATCTATATTCTGCTGCAAAATTATAATTTATTTTCCTAAATACCTAATTGCACGCTACAAAACAGCCTCTAAATTTGCTTTTACGATTATAAATTCGTTACTTCGCAACCATTATGAAATGTCTGTCTTACATATTAGCTTTATTTCATTGCGCCATAGTGCTCACTGCATGCACTGGTCCAGTCATCCTCGAAGAAGAAGAGGAAAAAGACAACACCGAACAAAGCGACAACTCCATACAGCGCGACTCTGTACCCATCATCCACGAGGGAACGTGTACCTCACCCTACTCTATCGCCGAGGCGCAGACATTAGGGCGTGGCAGAGGAGTGTGGATAGAGGGCTACATTGTAGGATGCGTGAAGGGCTCGATGAAGAACGGCTGCAACTACACATCAGAAGCTACCACCACAGCCAACATCCTGCTTGCCGACACCTTCCCTTCGGGCAACGAGCAAGACTACCTCTATTGCCTTCCCGTAGAATTGCCTAATGGAGATATACGCATGGAGCTCAATCTCTACGACAATCCCGAACACTACCATCGTAAAGTACGCATTCAAGGAGACCTCACCCTATACTATACAGTAGTGGGTATGAAGGGGATCGAAGACTTTTCGTTTGACGAGAATAAAAACGATGACG
>JAFOYZ010000127.1 GCA_017424485.1 Bacteroidaceae bacterium | reverse complement strand
GGCCAAGATCGAACTCTCTTCATCTACCTCTACCGAGATCAACCTCCCCTACATCATGCCCGTAGCCGGTGTTCCCCGTCACTTGGTGAAGACCCTCACACGTGCTAAGTTCGAGTCATTGGCTCACAACCTCATCCAGGCATGTGTCGAGCCCTGCCGCAAGGCCGTAGCTGATGCTAAGTTGAGCACCGCTGACATTGATGAGGTAATCCTCGTAGGTGGTTCAACCCGTATCCCCGCCGTACAGCAAATCGTACAGGAGTACTTCGGCAAGGCTCCCTCAAAGGGTGTTAACCCCGACGAGGTAGTAGCTCTCGGTGCATCTATCCAGGGTGCCGTATTGAACAAGGAGAGCGGTGTGGGCGACATCGTATTGCTCGACGTTACTCCCCTCTCAATGGGTATCGAGACCATGGGTGGCGTGATGACCAAGCTCATCGATGCTAACACTACCATCCCCTGCAAGAAGAGCGAGGTATTCTCTACCGCTGCCGACAACCAGACAGAGGTGACTATCCACGTACTCCAGGGCGAGCGTCCTATGGCAGCACAGAACAAGTCTATCGGTCAGTTCAACCTCACCGGCATCGCTCCCGCACGTCGTGGTGTGCCCCAGATCGAGGTAACCTTCGATATCGACGCTAACGGTATCCTCAAGGTATCTGCTAAGGATAAGGCTACCGGTAAGGAGCAGGCTATCCGCATCGAGGCATCATCAGGTCTCAGCAAGGAGGAGATCGAGCGCATGAAGGCCGAGGCTGAGGCAAACGCTGAGGCCGACCGCAAGGAGCGCGAGAAGGTAGACAAGCTCAACCAGGCCGACTCTATGATCTTCCAGACCGAGAACCAGCTCAAGGAGCTTGGCGACAAGATTCCTGCCGACAAGAAGGCACCCATCGAGGCCGCTCTCGAGAAGCTCAAGGAGGCTCACAAGTCACAAGACCTCGCAGCCATCGACGCAGCGATGAACGAACTCAACACCGCCTTCCAGGCTGCTAGTGCAGAGATGTACGCACAGACCGGTGGTCAGCAGGCAGGTCCTCAGCCCGGTGCCGACGCAGGCCAGCAGGGCGGTCAGCAGGGCGACCACATCCAGGATGCTGACTTTGAGGAAGTGAAGTAATAATTGATTGATTAAATAAAAATGGAGAATTGAAGATTGCCTTCCTCGGGTGGTTTTCAATTCTCCTTTTTTTTGTATCTTCGCAGCGAGAAAGCTAAAAAAACGAACAGTTATGAACGAAACTATCATAGGTTGGCTTGAGGGGTGGGGCATCAGCGCCCATCGTATGGAATGGATGTATTGGCTGGTGACACTGGCCAGTGTGGCTCTGATCATCTTTATTGCCGACGTGGTGTGCCGTCGGGTACTCATCCCCCTAGTGAAAAAACTGACTAGCCGCACGCGCTCCACATGGGACGATACACTCTTCAGCGATACCCTCTTGCGCGATGTTTCGCATCTAGTGCCACCCATACTGCTTTCGGTATTGTTGCCACTGATTTTTATGCCAGGTCATCCCACGCTTGAGTTTTTGCTCAAGGTGGTGTGGATATGTACCATTGCCTTGATAACCAAACTTGTGTGTACCTTCCTTTCGTCGCTCTACATTTTATCGAGTCGTCAGGATCGTTTCAAGAGCCATCCCCTCAAAGGTGTATATCAAATGCTTAAGGTTGTATCCATCTGCATAGCAGCCATCATCATCGTTAGTATCCTTATTGAAAAGAATCCTGGCTATATACTTACCGCCTTAGGAGCCTCGGCCGCTGTGCTGATGCTTGTATTCAAGGATATGATACTTGGATTGGTGGCTGGCGTGCAGCTTTCGGCCAACGACATGTTGCGTCCGGGCGACTGGATCACGATGCCTAAGTACGGAGCCGACGGCGATGTCGAGGAGGTAACTCTCACCACTGTCAAGGTGCGCAACTGGGACAAGACCATCACTACCATCCCTCCCTATGCCCTCGTGAGTGACTCATTCCAGAACTGGCGTGGCATGAAGGAGAGCGGTGGACGCCGTGTCAAGCGCTCTGTATACATCGACATGCGCTCCATCACCTTTTGCACCGAGGAGCAGATGGCCGAGTTTGAGCGCCGTGGCTGGCTCGAAGGCGTCGAGCGGGAAGACAAGTTTGTGGTCAATCTCCACGTTTTCCGCAACTATCTGGAAGACTATCTGCGCCATCACCCCCGAGTTAGCAGTCAGATGATTATCATGGTGCGTCAGCTGCAGCCTACCGCGCAGGGCCTTCCCCTTGAACTCTACTTTTTCTCCGACGGTACCGACTGGATACCCTACGAGCATCTGCAAAGCGAGATTTTCGAGCATGTGTTTGCCGTGATGCCCACCTTTGGTCTTCGCGTGTTCCAAGCACCCATGGGCATCGATTTCAGCGGGCATGAGGAGTTTGCCTTGCAATAAATAGCGCAAATAACGATTTTGCTGTTTGCACATTGGTAAATATCTTTTGCCTTTGCCTCCGCTTTTGTGTAATATATGTAGTCCATCTGAGGACGTAAAACTTACAGGATGATATGAAAAAAGTTGCTATACAAGGTTTCGAAGGATCGTACCACGATATTGCTACCAGGCTCTTCTTTAAGGATGAAGATACCGAACTTATCTGTTGCGATACCTTTGGAGAGGTGTTTGAGGCCATGTCTGCCGACAGTGACGTTGTCGCTTTAGTGGCTATAGAGAATACCATTGCGGGTAGCCTGCTTCACAACTACGAATTGCTGCGCGATAGTGGCGTGGTGATTGTAGGAGAGCAGAAACTGCGTATTGCCCATTGTATTTGTTGCTTGCCCGATGAAGATTGGGCCGACCTGCATGAAGTACACTCTCATCCAGTGGCATTGGCCCAGTGTGAGGCTTTTCTTCAACGTCATCCCGAGCTGAAGGCCGTGCAGGCCGATGATACGGCACTGAGCGCTAAAGAGATCATAGAGAAGCAACTGCGAGGTCATGCCGCCATATGCTCTACTCATGCAGCTAAGCTATATGGTATGCGTATCTTGCAAGAGAATATTGAGACCAATAAGCATAACTTCACTCGATTCCTTGTGGTGGCCAATCGATGGCGTACGGATGAATTGTGTGCCGAGGTTGTCAGTAGACAAGCCAATAAGGCCAATATCGTGTTCTCGCTTCCTCACGAGGAGGGTAGCTTGTCGGCCATCTTGTCAATCTTTACATTCTATCGCATCAACCTCACCAAGATACAGTCTCTTCCCATCATTGGGCGTGAGTGGGAGTACCTGTTTTATGTTGATGTCACATTCAATGACTATACACGGTTCAGACAAAGTATCGATGCTGCGCGTCCGCTCACCAAGGAGATAACCATTCTGGGCGAATATAAGGCATTCGAGAGTAACCGATAGCTAGCTTAGAACTTCGGGTATATGCGCAGTATCACCTGCTGCGAGTTGTCGAGTGCTCCTTCGGTGTAGTGTAGCGATGCGGCTGCGTAGCATTGCACGTGAGTGCGGTTGAGCAGGTAGAACCGTATATCGGTACGGTTATACAGGCTACTGCGATAGTAGGGGTCGCCGCGGTGAAGTTGTGCGCCATAGATATCGTAATCGGTGAACTGTGGGTTGCCCGCATAGAGGCGTTCACATACTTCGAAGCGCCACTTGCGCACTTTAGCTTCGCCCAAGAATCCCATAGGCGCGTGCCACTGCATGTCGTTGCGGTCGCGGTTGAGTGAGAGCATCAGTCCGGCCTCTACGCTCAGGGCGTCAATCCAGCCTAGTTCGCTCTTCTCTATGCCTACGTGCGGATTTATCATCAGCTTGTCATATACCTTGAGGCCATTGGCAGGACGAGGCACCGAGAAGTGCATCAGCTGTGCATTCCACCCGGCATATAATCCTTTGTGGCCGAAGCGTCCGTCGCTGACGATTTCAAATATTTCGCGTTCGCCTGCGCCCTGCTTGTTGAGCCAGTTGCAGTATACCTCGGCATAGCCGTACCTGCTGGTATATTGCAGCAGCGCACCGTGGAGGGTGGGGGTGTAGTAGCGTATAGAGTCGTATACGAAGATGTCGGGCAGTTCGCGGCGCAGCAGTCGGCGTGGAAATGAGCCGAAGGCCCCAGCAAAGTGTCCCTCCTCGTAGCTGTAGTAGAAGGTGATGTCTTTCGTAGCCAATCCGCTTGTGCCGAAATCCTTGATGCCATGCACGCCCGCCATGATGGTGTGTGCGCCAAACTTCACGCCGCCCTCTACGCTGAGCATAGAGCCGAAGAGTGTCTGTGACCGCTGATGGGGAGTGCGCACCTCGCGGTTGTCGAAGAAACTCTGGTCATAGACCTCTATCATCAGTTCGGGCTTCTCCTCCTTGGTCTCTCTCTCCTGAGCCATAGTGCCGATGCTGCAGAGCGATAGGAGCAGCACGGCGAGTGGTTTTATATTCTTTAGCATACGGCAAATGTAGTACATATATTTCATATCCTTGCCTTAGGATGACGATTT
>JAFOYZ010000126.1 GCA_017424485.1 Bacteroidaceae bacterium | reverse complement strand
TATCAATGAATTCGGTGTTAACCCGCAACAACTGCGCATGGAGTCAAAGGGTGGCGTAGAGAATATGTTCTACGATGATCCCGCTTTGAGTCGTGCAGTAATCACACGCGTACAATAAACGAATAGATAAATAATATAATAATAGCATCCTCAGCTGAGGATGCTATTATTTTTTTAAGTTATATAACAGAATAGATTTAATCAATACAACAAGTACATACAATGTCAGAAAATATGTAATAGAATAATCGAACTTGGCGCATAGAATGTAAACATAATTGACCTACAATTTCACCATGAGATGGTTGAATTTCATAAGGAGAAAGATAGAAACTCTTCTTAAAATCTACATTCTGAACATCATCCACATATTTATACAAAGTCTCTTTAGCAGACCAATTTAGAATATAATACATGAGGCGATTATTCTCTGCTACCTGATTGATATACTCATACTCTTCTTGTCTGGTAAAGCGATGTGCAATGCGCATTACACGCTCAGAAATATACTCTACGTCAACACCAATGGTTTTATGCTTGTGATAAGCTATTACAGCATATCCCCGGGTATGAGATATACTAATATGATAACTCTTATCGGTGAGATATGGAGCCCCAGATTCCTTATATGCAATTATTTTATCGTCTCCTAAGACATCGGCTAGTAAAACACGTATAGCAAGCCACTCTGCACGTCGCGTTTCATTTCGCATGGCTGATAGAGCCAAGTCATAACACTGAGTATGGAGCAAAGAGTAGAGTTCATCAGCAGATTCATCGACTCGCCATAGTGCTATTCCGCCATCCTTAAATGTATAATGCGCATACTTAGGCATTAGAACCCTTCTCCAATGATGAATTATGAACAATAACCTTAATCTTCACAATCCTTCGCTCGTCCATTTCCATTACCTCAAAGGTTAAATGACGATAGTCGATACTCTCATGTAAATCAGGAAAATCACCTTTGAGCTCAAGCAACAATCCGGCCAACGAATCGGCATCACCAGAGACCTCTTCGAAGAGTTCGTCGTCTAGATCCAAAACTTTGTAAAAATCAGAAAGCATCGTCTTCGCCTCGAAAAGGTAGGTATTGCTATTTATCTTGACAAAGGAACGTTCTACCTCATCATATTCGTCATTAATTTCACCTACAATCTCCTCTATCACATCTTCCAACGTAACAAGTCCCATTGTGCCACCAAACTCATCAACAACAATAGCAATATGAATCTTGCTTGATTGGAAATCACGCAACAATTCATCAATCTGCTTGGTATCAGGGACAAAATAAGCTTGTCTGATAAGTGTCTGCCAACGGAAATTATCACCCTTCCCTAAATGAGGTAGTAAATCTTTAATATAAAGTATACCTTTAATATTGTCAACTGTACCTGAATATACAGGTATGCGTGAATACACATTCTCCGCCACACAATTTAGTACCTTCTTATAGTTATCACGAATATCAAGTGTAACCATATCAAGTCGAGCTGTCATCACGTCTTTTGCCGTTTCATCGCCAAATCGTATGATACCTTCGAGCAACTCCTGTTCATCGGAAAGCTCTTCCTTATCAGTAAGTTCTAAAGCTTGTTCCAATTCATCTACTGACAAATTATGGTTCTGTTTCTTGTGCAAGCGATCAACTAGACGTGTGGAACGGACTAACAAAGCAGACAAAGGGGTAAACACATAGGTCAAGACATTGATAATAGGAGCACAGAATCTACAGAATCTCAACGGATTGAGTGAAGAATAGAATTTTGGCATTATTTCTCCAAAAAGCAGCAACAAGAATGTCAACAATACCGAAATAAAAAGAAATTCAAGCCATACTACACCTCCAAAATCAAGCATTGATAGCATAGCATAGTTTCCAAGCACAGTAATGGTAATGTTTACAAAGTTGTTTGAGATAAGGATAGTAGCCAATAACTTCTGTGATTTGCCTAACAGTCTGCTTATAAGACGATCACTTACGCTATCACCTTGTTCAATATCACTAAGATCGGACGGAGTGAGTGAGAAAAAGGCTATTTCAGAAGCAGACACAAACCCGGAGCAGAACAAAAGAAAACATACCAATACTAAGCTAAGTAAAACACCACCTGAAGGAGGTGTAAACTGAATTGCTGAGAATGCTCCAAGAAAAGAGTTTCCTAATGACAATAATTCCAAAATCCAATCTTTTTAGTTATTAAAAAGGAGCCTGACTATTAGAAGTTGAAGTGGGAGATGACTGCTGAGAAGATGCAGGCTGTTGTTGGCGTGAAAGCATTTCCATATTGTCAACATAAATTTCAACTACGGTACGATGTACTCCATTCTGATCATCGTAAGAACGTGAGTGAATACTGCCTTCAATATATAGTTTATCCCCCTTGTGCACATATTTCTCTACTGTTTGGGCTAATCCTCTCCAGAAAACGAGATTATGCCATTCGGTGCGTTCTGGCACTTGCGTTCCATTAGGTAAGGTATATGCGCGATCCGAAGTAGCCAAAGAAACACTTGCCACAGCTACATCTCTATCAATATATCGTACGTTAGGCTCCCGGCCTACATTACCAATAAGAATAACTTTATTTACAGACATTATTTTAGTTAATTAAGTTCGGACTTCAAAATTAGACATTTATTTCCACATTACCTTTATTATAGAGGACTTTTTTCATTTTTAAGATATTTGTCTATAAGTCGCGGCAATGCATAATGATCCAAATCAGCAAATGGTATGCATACATATCCATCAGGACAAACAAGTTTTCCATGAACTTCCAATTCATAAAAGGATGTGTGGAGTATACGATGCGAAAGCACATGCTTAACTCCTCGTACACAACCTTTATAGACATTATCACCTACACGTGTCTGCCAAGCGGCAAATTCTGGTGTAGCTAAAAACGCATCTTCACTCATCTCATCAGCTGATTCAATCAGCACGAGTTCGTAAAGATTACGCCAAATATCCTTAGCTGTCCTTTTACGTAACAATAGCATCTCCTCATTATGTATATATAAATAAGATAAAAAGCGAGGAGTTACCTTAACCTTATGCGACTTGACCGGTAATACTCCAACTCGATCCTCTGCATAAGCAACACATTTGTCAGACAAAGGACAAACGTCACAATTCGGATTGCGTGGTATACATTGCAAAGCACCAAATTCCATGGATGCCTGATTATATTTTGCAGCATCATTCAACGGAAGTAACGATTGTGCAACAGCTGAAATTACCTGTTTACCTAGCGCAGTATCTATAGCATCATCAATACCAAACATACGCGCCCATAAACGACATACATTACCATCCACAGCAGCTTTGGGTATATCATAAGCAAATGAGGCTATAGCTGCAGCAGTATAATCGCCCACCCCCTTAAGAGAAGATATAGACTCATACGTATCAGGAAAGTGTCCCATAGCAACGATCTGTTTTGCTGCTGCATGTAAATTCCGAGCACGAGAATAATAACCCAACCCTTGCCACATTCTCATCACATCATCTTCTGGAGCCACAGCTAATGACTCTACGGTAGGAAAGCGTTCAATGAAACGCAGAAAATAATCATACCCTTGAGAGACTCGAGTTTGTTGCAATATGATTTCTGATATCCATATATAATAAGGATTGCGCGTAGCTCGCCAAGGCAACTCACGACAGTGAAAATCATACCACTTCAAAAGACGTGCAGAAATCTCATTCATTTTTCTACTCAAACCTTTATTTTGACACAAAAATACATAAAATCAGAAGACAGAACAAACAAAGTGAGCTATTTACAAAAAAAATCCGCTAATATATTTTTTTAGGAACTAGAAAACATCTATATTTGCAATCCGAAATAAAAAGCAAATATATTGTACAACAATAAAATTAAGGAAAAATGACAAAATCTGAGGTTGTAAACGAAATTTGTAAGAAGACAGGCGTAGAGAAAGCTGACGCCTTGAAGTGCGTTGAGGCATTTATGGAAGTTGTTAAAGAGTCATTGATTAAGGAAGAGAACGTTTATCTGCGCGGTTTCGGAAGCTTCATCTTGAAGAAAAGAGCACAGAAGACCGCTCGCAACATTTCAAAGAACACTACAATTGTAGTTCCCGAGCACAACATCCCCGCCTTCAAGCCTGCTAAGACATTTGCTACTAACGTAAAGAAATAAGAATAATCAAAAGAGTATTAATCTATAAATTTTTCCCACTATGCCAAACGGAAAGAAGCATAAGCGTCACAAAATGGCGACTCACAAGCGTAAAAAAAGACTGAGAAAGAACAGACACAAGAGCAAGTAAGCTCTCGCTTATGAGAAAAGGCAAGGAACAAACCACAAAATTCACAAAATAGAATATTGGGTTTGTTCTTTGTTGTATTTAAGCAAACTCATGATGTATTAAAAAGCACCTAAGAAAAGTGACCAGCGAATTATTCATCGATGTACAGCCCAATGAAATTACCATAGCACTCACCGAAGACAAAGTGTTAGTGGAATTTCAACGCGAGGGACGCGAAGCGTCTTTTTCAGTGGGCAACATGTATTTAGGACGGGTAAAAAAAATCATGCCTGGCCTCAATGCTTGTTTTGTTGATGTAGGTTCAGCCAAAGAAGCTTTTCTTCACTATCAAGACTTGGGTAACCACTACAATTGTTACCACAAGTATGTAAAACAGGTAATCAGCGACAAAAAGAAACTAGCTCCCTACACCAAAGCCCTAGGTCAACCCGAACTACCGAAAGAAGGCAGTATTTCTGACTATCTGCAAACTGGGCAAGAAATCATGGTTCAGGTAACAAAAGAACCTATATCCACCAAAGGCCCACGTCTCACTGCCGACCTTTCATTTGCAGGACGATTCCTTGTTCTTGTCCCCTTTGCTGATAAGGTAAGCGTGTCTTCGAAAATCAAGTCAGCTGAAGAACGCGCCCGACTCAAGCAACTCATCCAAAGTATTAAACCTAAAAATTTCGGTGTCATCGTACGTACCGTTGCCGAAGGGAAACGTGTGGCCGAACTTGACGCTGAAATGAAAGTGCTTGTAAAGCAATGGGAAGATGTTGTTGTCAAAGTTCAAAAAACGGATAAGCCCCCTGTGCTCATCCACGAAGAAAATAGTCGTGCCGTGGCAATGCTGCGCGACCTTTTCAACCCATCATACGAAGCTATATACGTAAACGACGACAACGCATATAATGAGATACGCAACTATGTTGCCCTCATAGCTCCGGATAGAGCATACGTAGTAAAGCACTACACAGGCACACTACCATTGATGGACAATTTTGGCATAACCAAGCAGATAAAATCATCATTCGGCCGCATTGTCCCATATCGTGGCGGTGCCTATATGGTCATTGAACACACCGAAGCTTTGCACGTAATAGACGTAAATAGCGGAAATCGCTCACGAGGCAACACAAACCAGGAAGAGAACGCGATTGATGTCAACCTCGGCGCAGCCGACGAACTAGCCCGCCAACTACGCTTACGCGATATGGGCGGTATTATTGTAGTTGACTTCATCGATATGGACACTGCAGAAAATCGCCAAAAACTCTATGAACGCATGTGCCAAAACATGTCGCGCGACCGCGCCAAGCACAACATACTTCCCTTGAGCAAGTTTGGACTTATGCAGATTACACGTCAACGAGTACGTCCTGCCATGGATGTTGCTGTAGAGGAAAGTTGCCCTGTATGTTTTGGAAAAGGCACAATAAAAGCGTCTATACTCTTCACTGACACCATAGAAAGCAAGATTGATTACCTAGTAAATAGATTGAAGATTAGCCGGTTCAACCTACATATCCACCCTTATGTGGCAGCATACGTCAACCAAGGGGTAATATCTCTCGCCCTCAAATGGAAGATAAAGTATGGTTTCGGCATACGTATCACTCCCAACCAAAGCGTACCATTGCTTGCATATACATTCTATGACACAAAAGGCAATGAGATAGACATGAAAGAAGAGGTAGAGATGATATAGACCAAATAAAAGAAGAGGAGAGCAATTGCCCTCCTCTTCTTTTATTATCATCATTAACTATCCTAGTTGCTTTTAGCGCAAACGTATAACATCGCCAACCATAGGCGCATAGGCCGCAGGTTTTACATCATTCATTTTATACAACCTACACAAACGCACACCATACATTTGGGCTATCATATACATGCTTTCACCATAGGCCACCACATGATGCATGTTAGGCTTCTTTGCACGATAGCGTTTACGATGTAAATAAATCACGTCTCCTTCTCTAGGCACATAATACTTATACTGATCATTATATCTGATAAGTTTGCGTAGCGAGATGCCAAACTCGTCAGATATAGCCTGCATAGTATCTCCCTGCCTAGCTATCACATATACCAAGTCATGAGCAAGCATTGGTTCATGGTTACCCGTGTACACAATAAAATCATCCTTTTCACCTGTATCAAAACGATCAAGTTCATAACGCTCAATAATATCAATTAATTTGTCGGCATACGTTGGACTCGTAGCATAACCTGCTCTTTTAAGTCCCCGAGCCCAACTGACATAATCAGTTTCATCAAACTTGAACAAGAATGCATAACGAGAACCAGATGACAGAAATATCGAATGATCTTCATACGAATCGCGAACATTTTTGTACACGCGGAAACACTCCCCAGCCGAATCATCATCATGGTATGTACGATCTCCTTCCCAACTATGACATTTTATGCCAAAATGATTATTAGAATTACGAGCCAATTCACTTTTCCCCGCACCAGATTCCAACAATGCTTGCGCCAAAGTAATACTAGCCGGAATATGATACTTATGCATCTGCTCTACTGCTATATCCTTATAGTTATCTATATATCTTAGATAATCGCTATCTTGTGCATGGACTGAAAATATCACAATTAACGTTGCAGCAAATGTAACTATTTGTTTCTTCATATGATAAATATTGGTAACAACGATGCAAAAATACGAAAAAATCGCTATCTGCCGCAACCTTATTGGAAATCTTTTCATATATTTGAGGTAAACCTCGAAAATACTTTCACTCGCAGTGAAAAATATTCAAGCAAGCTTGATATTTCTCGCTCGTTTATTCGTATATTTGCGGTATACAGCAAGAAATAATACTTAATAGCAATATGAAAGAAGTCATCCACACCTGCCACTACAATCTCTACACATACGACGAACTTTGTGAAAAAGATCAATTATTAGTCGATACTGCAAAGAAAGCTACTCAAGGGAGCTATGCGCCGTATTCTGAATTTCAAGTAGGTGCCGCCGTCCGATTAGCTAATGGAATCGTCATATCGGGTAACAATCAAGAAAACGCAGCCTATCCATCCGGATTATGCGCTGAGCGCACCACTCTCTTCTTTGCCAATGCCGCACACCCCAATCAACCAATCGAAGCAATAGCTGTAGCAGCCTACACAAATGGGAAATTCACTAATATTCCTGTACCACCTTGTGGGGCATGCCGACAAGTTATGCTTGAGGTTGAACAACGATACCATCAAGCCATCAGGATTTTACTCTACGGCACTGACGGCATTTATGTTATCGATGGCGGCATTCGCGAACTATTGCCTCTTACATTTGATGCTTCATTCTTAAAATAGCTACGCCAAATTGTCACCCAATGTCAGCTAGTGCGCTATACAAAGACATATATGGCGCACCCAAACATATTGGCAAGGTTTTTGTTGCCTATTGTATGCCATGTTGTCATTAGGCTACTATTTATAAATTGTAAATCTGAAAATTGTAATTCAATAATATGAGTACCCAAGAAGAAAAGAAGATGACCGATGAGGAGTTCAACAATATTTCAACCGAAGAGGTTGAAGAAACGACAGATACTCCGAATAATCCTGAAAGTATTGAGCAACCTACTGAAGAGGAAGAACCATTGAGCGAACTTGACCAATTAAAGTTGCAACTCGCAGAAGTAGAAACAAAGAATGCAGAACTACAAGATAAGTATCTGCGTCAAGCTGCCGAATTTGACAATTATCGCAAACGCACTATCAAGGAGAAGGCCGAACTCATTAAGAGCGCAGCCGAAAAGCTCATGGTAGCCGAACTACCTGTTGTAGACGATATGGATCGTGCCTTAGAGAACATGGAAAAAGGCATGGACGCCGATGCTTGCATAGAGGGATTCAAACTCATCGTACATAAGTTCAAGAACATACTCACACAAAATGGACTCGAGAAAATAGAAACCGATGGCCAAGAATTTGACACTGACTTTCATGAGGCTATCGCCCTCATCCCCTCCCCGTCAGAAGAGCTCAAAGGCAAGATACTCGATTGTGTGCAACCTGGATACAAATTGGGTGAGAAAGTAATACGCCATGCAAAGGTAGCAGTAGGACAATAACAATTGAGAACTGAGAATTACCCATCCGAAGGAAAGCTATAAACACAACACGATGGAAAAAAGAGATTACTATGAAGTGCTTGGCGTTGAAAAGAACGCCTCTGCCGATGAGATAAAGAAGGCATACAAAAAGATGGCCATCAAATATCACCCCGATCGCAATCCGGGCGACAAAGATGCCGAAGACAAGTTTAAAGAAGCGGCCGAAGCCTACGAGGTATTGAGCGACGATAACAAGCGTGCCAGATACGACCAATTTGGACACGCAGGCATGGGCGGAGCTGCAGGCGGAGGCTATGGTGGACAAGGGATGTCTATGGACGACATCTTCTCTATGTTTGGTGATATCTTCGGTGGTCATGGCGGTTTCAGTGGATTCGGAGGCTTTGGTGGGGGAGGTAGTCGTCAGCAGGCACGTCGTTTTCGTGGCTCAGACCTCCGCATCAAGGTAAAGCTAAGCCTTAAAGAGGTAGCTGAAGGCGTAGAGAAAAAACTAAAGTTGAAGAAATACGTACCTTGCTCGCATTGTAATGGTACCGGAGCTGAGAACGGCAGCGGCACGGAGACCTGCCCAGACTGCCACGGCACCGGTTCGGTAACACGGACTCAGCAGAGCATTTTCGGCATGATGCAGACCCAAACAGTATGTCCCCGCTGCGGTGGAGAAGGAAAAATCATCAAGAACAAGTGTTCTCACTGCAGTGGCGAAGGCATCGTATATGCCGAGGAAATAGTAACAGTAAAGATTCCTGCTGGTGTAGCCGAAGGCATGCAACTCTCTATGAATGGTAAGGGCAATGCTGGTAAACATAATGGTATACCCGGCGATTTACTCGTGCTCATAGAGGAGGAGCCTGCAAAGGAACTATTGCGCGACGAAAACGATCTCATCTACAACCTATTACTCGATGTACCCACCGCAGCACTTGGCGGCACGGCGGATATTCCAACGATAGACAGCAAGGTGCGCGTAAAGATAGAGCCCGGAACACAACCAGGTAAGGTACTACGCCTCCGCGGCAAGGGACTTCCCAGCGTCAATGGTTACGGTACAGGCGACCTGCTTGTTAACATTAGTGTTTACATACCCGAAACACTGAGCAAGGACGAGAAAGCGGCATTAGAAAAGTTCCAAAAGTCAGACAACTTTCGTCCCAACGAAAGCCTGAAAGAAAAGATTTTCAGAAAATTCAAGAATCTATTTGATTAGAAAAAAACCGCAACACAAAAAATAGGGGTGTGTCATGACATACCCCTATTTTCTTTTTTAAACAACCCAAATACCTAATAATAAGTATTAAAGTATTTACATCACTAAATATATTGCAACATAAAAGAAAAGAGTTATATTTGCAGATACTTTATCAAAAAAATAGCATTAAGCAAATTCTATACATAACGTAAACTATAGGAACTATGAAACACAACACTAAAAGAATGGCCATAGGCCTACTATCAGTCTTTATTTGTATCCAAGTTACCTACTCCCAAACTCTCCAGGAGTGGAACGATGTTAAAATCACTAATCTAAATCGTTTGGAAGCTCACACGCTAGACATTCCCTTAGCTTCACCATCCGTGGTCAAGAATGCCTACACACCCACGAATGCGTTAGAGGAATCACCATTTTTTTTGAGCCTCAACGGCATTTGGAAGTTCCAGTGGGTAAAGGACCCACAGAGCGTCGACCACAAATTCTTTGAGGATAACTACGATGTATCCGAATGGGATGAAATAGAGGTGCCTTCCTCATGGCAAGTATATGGCCTTCGCCATGGTAAGAATTGGGATATGCCGCTTTATGTCAATGTTGCCTACCCTTTCACCTACGACAACAAGACTTGGAGCATCATGGCTGACCGCCCCAATTACTTCACTTATAATAACGAGATGAAAAATCCCGTAGGCTCATATCGCAGAGAATTTATACTACCCGAGGACTGGAAGGGACGCGATATATTCCTCCGTTTCAATGGTGCCGGACATGGCTACTACGTTTGGGTGAACGGAAAGTTTGTAGGATATGCAGAAGATAGTTACCTACCATCAGAGTTCGACATAACCGACAAGTTGCATGCTGGCATCAATAACATAGCTGTTCGTGTATACCGCTTCACCACAGGTTCACTACTAGAGTGTCAAGACTATTGGCGTCTAACAGGCATCACCCGTGACGTGTACTTATGGAGTGCTCCCAAGACACATATAAAGGATTTCTTCTTCCGCACTACTGAATTGAAAGCAGGCAACACCTCAGCCGAGTCGGCTATTACAGTAAATATTGATGGCGAAAAGTTCAAAAAGGTCAGCCTTGAGGCGCAACTACTCGATGGCGACCGCGTATTAGCTACACAAACTGCCGAAATCATAAAATCAGGCGAGATAGAACTTACTTTTCCTACCATTACAGGAATCACTGCTTGGAGTGCAGAAATGCCGCGTCTCTACGATCTCGTTATCACCTTAAAGGAAAGAGGCAAATCCACAGACATACGTGCTCTAAAGGTAGGCTTCCGAACTGTAAAGGTACGCGATGATGGTGCATTGCTTGTTAATGGTAATCGCATCATATTCCATGGCGTAAACCGACATAGTTTCAGTGAGAAAGGTGGCCGAACACTCACCAAAGCAGAAATCGAGACTGATCTCATGCAAATGAAACGCCTCAATGTAAATGCAGTGCGTACATCGCATTATCCCAATAACCCCTATATGTATGACCTCTGTGACCGTCTAGGCCTCTACGTATTGGCCGAAGCTAATGTAGAATGCCATGGCAACATGAGACTATCTCACGAAGAAGCGTTCCGTCCAGCAATGGTGGAGCGTTCTACCCGCCATGTACGTACCTTACGCAACCATGCTAGCATCATTATGTGGAGTGCAGGTAACGAAAGCGGAAACGGAGAAAACTTCAAGTATGTAATGGAGGCAATCGAAGAACTAGATCCTACACGTCTTACCCACTATGAAGGCAATAGCACATGGAGTTCAGTCACCAGTACTATGTATGGTTCACTAGACCACATGATGAGTATTGCTCGCCAACGCCACGAAGACTATAAGCAGGGAAAGACAGGAATTCGCCCACATGTACAATGCGAAAACACCCACGCCATGGGCAACTCGATGGGTAACCAACGCGAGTTTTACGACATCTACGAGAACTACCCCGCTATGACAGGCGAGTTTGTGTGGGACTGGAAGGATCAGGGATTAAAGGTGAATACCACCAATACTCCCATAAAGTTTGAGGCATTAGGTCGCAACGGGCAAGATCACGTGAAGTCAATCCTCGACATAAAGAAGGGCGAGTACTGGGCTTATGGTGGTGATTTTGGCGACACTCCCAACGACGGCAATTTCTGCTGCAACGGTGTTGTGTTAGCCGACAATAGTCCCACCGCAAAGAGTTTCAATATGAAAAAGATATATCAACCCATCGACTTCTCCTTGAAAGATAGTCTGAGTGGTATGTTTACACTTAAGAATAAGCTTCAGCAGCGTATACTCGACGACCTTACCATAAATTATATTCTATACGAAGATGGTATCGAAATCAACCATGGAACCCTTAACGATGTACGTCTTGACATAGGGCAGACACACGACGTCATCCTTTCCGATGTCAAGACACTGATAACTTCACCTCGTCATCCCGAAGCAGAGTATCATATCCGCTTTATAGCTACTCTAAAGGAAGCTACAGAATGGGCCAAAGCAGGCTTTGAAGTAGCAAACGAGCAGATTCTCATTTGCTCACCCCAGGGTCGCAAACCCTATACAGCAGAGACTCGAGATGTTCTGCAAAAGACAGAACAAGAAGACAAAATCACAATTACTGGTACTAACTTCAGCGCTACGTTCGCCAAAGGTATGCTCATCAGCTACATCATCAATGGCACCAACATGCTAGCTGCACCGTTGCAGTTACATGCGTTCCGTTTGCCCATTGACAATGAGAGGGGCCGTGCCGGAACATACGATCGCATGGGATTGCGGAACCTTAAATTAACCACGAGCTCACAAGAGGCCACTTTAAGCAAAGACAACCAGACAGCTACTATTGCTATCACCAATCGGTATACATCGAATGGAGAGAGCAATTTTACCATGCATCAAGTAATTGACGTATTATCTGATGGCGTGCTTGTCATCAACGCCACTATCGACCCGCAGCTCAAGAACAGTGAATTACCCCGTATAGGATTGCGCACGGAAATGCCCGATGGATTTGAAAACATGTGTTGGTTCGGACGTGGCCCACACGATAGTTATGTTGATCGTAAGGAATCAGCACACGTAGGACTTTATCACAGCCGAGTGAGCGAAGAGTGGACCAACTATGTTCTGCCACAAGAACAAGGCAACAAGGAGGATGTGCGATGGATGGCTATCACTAACAATGCAGGACAGGGCCTTATGGTAGTAGCACCTGAGTGGATAGCTGCTAGTGCAGGACATTGGCGTCCTGAGGATAATTACGTGAACAGCAGAAACCGTAAGAAGCACCCCTACGAAGTGGAGTTCTGCAAAGAAACTGTACTTAACATTGACGCCTATAACCGAGCACTCGGCAATGCTAGCTGTGGGCCAGACGTGATTGAAAAATACCGTGTACGCTCAGCAAAGACGCATCTCAATCTTATACTAATGCCTATCACTGAAAGGCAAACCGACAAGCAGTTGGCCGAACGTGCACGTGTAACATCACCGGTATGTTCGCCCGCAAGCATACTTGCTGAGAAAGGAATTATCACACTCACTAGTCCCATACAAGAGGCCACCATCTACTACAGCATAGATGGAGGTAAGGAACAGAGATACACTGTGCCCTTCGAACTGAAAGATGGAGGACTCATACGCACCTATGCAACCGCTCCTAACCGCCGTATGAGTACAATAAACGAGGAATACATAAATGCCCATATAAGCAAGCAAGGATGGAAAATAGTAAGTTTCAGCAGCCAACATAACACATGGAGCGAAGCAGTCAAGAATGCTATCGATGAAAATCCCAAGAGCATCTGGCATACACAATACTCACCACAAACGCCCAAATGCCCTCATGAAGTGATAGTGGATATGGGTATGAGCCAAGAAGTCGCCCATTTCGTCTACCAAGGTCGTGAAGACGGAGGTAACGGCCGAGTATCAATGTATGAATTCTACGTAAGCGACAATTTAGAAGACTGGGGAGAACCAGTATGTAAAGGCCGACTCCAAAACTCTGCAAATGAGCAAGAAATAGCCCTTTCAAGCCCTAAGTACGGGCGCTACTTCCGCTTTGTTGCCATCTCTACCCACGACCGCAGAGATTACGTATCAGTAGCAGAATTAGGTGTACGTCCTGCAGCCAAGCCCAAACAGAAATCGAAAAAACGCGAATATTAAATGAGGTTAATACTTCAATAAACGATTAGAACCTATGAGGTGAGGCATGCCTCACCTCATAGATTACAAAAGGATATATGACAATAGGTATAAGAAAACTTCTGTCGGCCATCATAATTATCTTAGAGGGGATGCCATTGATTGCACAAAGTAACGATCCCTTCGGAAGCGCCATTATAAATGGAGTGCCTTGGACAGACAATTTAGGGAACCCCGTGAACGCACATGGTGCCTGCATCGTAGAGGAAAATGGACGATATTACCTCTTTGGCGAGTGGAAGAGCGATACAACAAACGCCTTTCCCGGATTTGCATGTTACAGTAGCAGCGACCTGGTGAACTGGACATTCGAACGATTGGCTTTGCCTCTTCAGGACTCTGGGCTACTTGGTCCAAACCGTGTAGGCGAACGTCCTAAGGTGATGCGTTGTCCCAAGACAGGCGAATACATAATGCTGGCACATACCGACGACATGCGCTACAAAGACCCTCAGGTGGGGCTCGCCGTAGCAAAGGAAATTACGGGTCCGTATACTTTCATAGGACCCCTACTTTATGAGGGAAAGCCTATACGGCGGTGGGATATGGGCACCTTCCAGGATCACGACGGCACAGGCTATCTGCTGATGCACCACGGCGACATATATCGCTTGAGCAAGGACTACCGCAGAGCTGTGAAGAAAGTAGCCAGCGGCATCAAGGGAGGCGGCGAATCGCCAGCTATGTTACACAAGGATGGCACGTACTTTCTCTTCGGATCGAACTTAACAAGCTGGGAGCGCAACGACAATTTCTACCACACAGCTCCGAGCATAGAGGGGCCATGGACAAAGCAGGGGTTCTTCTGCCCCGAAGGTACACTAACCTATAATTCCCAATCAACCTTCATACTGCCTCTGCATCGAGGCGATTCTATCATATATATTTACATGGGGGATAGATGGTCTTATCCACATCAAGCATCATCTGCAACTTACGTATGGATGCCTATGCAAGTAAATGGACTCAAGGTAAACATACCAGAATACTGGCCCGTATGGAAACCCGAGACCATGCAACCGGTAAGCGATTTGGGCGGAAAGATAATACACGTTGGTTTCAAAAGCAAAGAGAAAGGGAGCAAACTCACACTACCATTTGAGGGTACACGCATTGCCATCATGGGACACACCTTTCATAATGGAGGTTATGGACGCATCACTATAGCTGACAATCAAGGCGACACTATACATACCAACCTTATAGATTTCTATAGTAAAGTACCCGATAACGGGCTGCGCTATGTGAGCCCTCTATTACCTCAAGAACAATACACCCTCATTGTAGAGTGCATAGGTGAACATCCGCACTGGAGTAACAAGCGAGGCGACTACTTTGGCAGTCATGAAGATTGGGTAACGGTGGAAGAAGTGCGCATTTATTAACCAACAATGCCGTCAATCTAACATTGATAATATATATTTTCACCCCTAAACAGAGAAGGAATAGGGATAAAATGTGTACTTTTGCGATCCAATCAGTAATAGCAATGAATTATCAGGAGACTATCACATATTTATATAATAGCGCACCCTTGTTTCAGAACATAGGCCAAGGTGCATATAAAGAGGGACTAAGCAACACCCATGCATTGGATGAACATTTTAAGCATCCACACCATAAGTTTCGCACAATACACGTTGCCGGCACCAATGGAAAGGGTTCATGCTCACACACCTTGGCAGCTGTACTACAGTCAGCAGGTTATAAAGTAGGTCTCTATACCTCCCCTCACTTAGTAGACTTCCGTGAACGTATTCGTATAAATGGGGAGATGATTAATGAACAATATGTTATCGATTTCGTGGCTCAGCACCGCGCATTTTTCGAGCCACTACATCCCTCATTCTTCGAACTCACGACAGCTATGGCCTTTCACTACTTTGCAGAGCAAAAGATTGATGTGGCCGTCATTGAGGTTGGACTAGGCGGACGACTTGATTGCACCAATATCATCAGTCCAGACATCACGATTATCACCAACATTAGTTTTGATCACGTAGGCTTCCTTGGTGACACCCTTGCCAAGATAGCTCATGAAAAAGCAGGAATCATTAAGCCGCATACACCTGTTGTCATCGGTGAGCACAACGAAGAAACTTACCCCGTATTCAAAACTGAGGCAGAAGCCAAGCAGGCCACTATCATTTTCGCTCAAGAGCAACATTTATTTAGAAGTATTGAGCGTAAAATCAACTACGACATCTACCAAACTATACCCTTCGGAGAGCTAAGCGTAGAACTACGCGGATATTGTCAAGAAAAGAATGTTAACACCATCCTGCATGCCATTAAGGAACTGCAACGTGTAGGCTACAACATCAGTAAAGAGGCTGTACATAAAGGTTTTTCTCAGGTTTGCCGGTTAACTGGACTTAAGGGACGTTGGCAACAGCTAAGCCATACTCCACGCCTCGTCTGCGACACAGGACACAACATCGGAGGATTCCAATACATCGTGCCTCAGATTCTGGCACAGCCATGTAAACAGCTACGCATCGTCTTCGGTATGGTAAACGATAAGGACATTAACACAGTACTTTCCATACTCCCCAAGCATGCGACCTATTACTTTACCCAAGCCAGCGTTGCACGTGCTCTCCCTTGTAACGAACTACAGAACCTAGCCACACAACATGGCCTTTACGGAACCACATACTCTACCGTTGCTGAGGCAACCCTAGCATCACTCAACGAAGCCGATAAAGAAGACTTTATCTACGTCGGTGGTAGTAGTTTTATCGTTGCAGATTTGCTGACCGTTTGGAAAGAGATTGATTAGGAGCAAATTTTTGCCATGTATAGAAAGCACTTTTCATCCGTTTTCCTTTGAAATCTGAAAGATAATGCTTTAATTTGCGTGTTAAATCCAAATTAAAAGCATATACTATGTCAAACGTATGTAATCCTAACAACGTATCAGGCTTGAAGCAAGCCGATTTTCAGAAAGATATCAATGGTAAGAAGACTGACCTTTTCATCCTTACCAACAAATTAGGTAATGAAGTAGCATTCACTAACTACGGTGGAGCATTGCTCACCATTATGATGCCCGACCGCAATGGCAAGTTGGGTAATGTAGTTCAGGGTCACGATTCTATCGACAAGGTGGTTGCATCACCCGAACCCTTCCTGAGCACTCTCATCGGCCGCTACGGCAATCGCATCAAACATGGAAAGTTCACCCTTGATGGACAGGAGTACACTCTCGCCGTAAACAATGGTCCTAACCACTTGCATGGCGGTCCTACAGGTTATCACGCCCGCGTTTGGGATGCTGAAGTATTGGCACCCAACAGCGTAAAGCTACACTACATCTCTCCCGATGGTGAAGAAGGCTTCCCAGGGACACTCGACATCACCGTAGTATACACCTTGACAGATGACAACGAACTCGTAATTGACTACAAGGCCACTACAGACAAAAAGACAATCGTAAACCTCACCCACCATGCCTTCTTTAGCCCCTCTGGCATCGAGAAGGACACAGCTTCGGTGGAAAACAATATCCTTACCCTCAATGCTGACCACTACTGTCCCGTAGACGAGACATCTATCCCTTACGGTCGCATCGACCATGTAGAGGGTACACCTATGGATTTCCGCACACCACACGTAGTAGGCGACCGTATTGATGCCGACCACGAGCAGACAAAATTCGGTGTTGGTTACGACCACTGTTGGGTGCTCAACAAGCGCGAGCCGGGCGAACTTAGTTTTGCTGCTAAGTGCGTAGAGCCTAATAGCGGACGCGTCATCGAATGCTACACCACCGAGCCGGGCGTGCAGGTTTACACCGCCAACTGGCATAGTGGTTTCGAAGGTGCTCACGGAGCCACCTTCCCCAAGCGCAGTGCCATCTGCTTCGAAGCACAGCACTTCCCCGACAGCCCCAACAAGGCCCACTTCCCCTCAGTGGTACTCAACCCTGGTGAGGTATACACACAGACTACCGTGTATAAGTTCGGAGTGGAGTAATTCTCTGAGGAGTTCAGAAGTCTGGAGTTCAGGAGTTCAGACATTAGTCTGTACGCTGCTAATAAAAGCTATTCATAGTCGAAACTATTGTCTGCACTTCTGAACTCCTGAACTCCAGTAACTCCCCAAAGAGGGGCGTCATCCCTTGAGCGAAAAATAGCATTTATCATCAACAAATTAATAACATCAAAACACTATGAACCAAAAACAAACACCGAACTACACGTTCGCACTCATCATCGTGATTGCCGTATGTTTCCTCATCGGCTTCGTTACCACGATGAACAACTCAATGATTGAGTTCTGTAAAGAGGCCTTCAAACTGAGCGATGCTCAGGGCCAGTTGGTAAACACCGCTTTCTATGGCGCCTATGCATTGTCAATCCCCTTCGGATTCATGATGAGCAAGATTGGCTACAAGAAGACCCTTATCCTCGGCCTTGCCGTAGTAGGTATCGGCTTCATCATCAACTGGGCTGCCATCTCATCTAACCTCGATGCCAGCACCGCTGTCGTGTATGCCTATTTCTTGGGTAGCATGTTCGTTGTAGCTCTCGGTATCGTGATGCTGCAACTCGTAGCCAACCCCTATGTAATGGTGCTCGGTGCTCCCGAGAAGGGTGCTTTCCGTATGACTCTGTCACAGGCACTCAACTCTGTAGCCACCACATTGGCTCCTATCTTCATCGGTTCAGTGATTATCGCCGGCCAGATTCCCACTCCCGCTGCAGTGCCCGCGCCTTACCTTGGCTTGGGTATCTTCACTCTGCTGCTCTGCGTTATCCTCGTGTTCCTGAAGCTCCCCGAAATCAAGGAAGAAGAGCAGGCAGCTGAGGCTACAGGCGTAGTGAAGGAGTACAAAAGCAGCGTCTTCAAGTATCCCCACGTATGGTTGGGCGCCCTCGCCATCTTCATGTACATGGGTCTTGAGATTGGTATCCCCTCCATGCTTCCCGCATACTTCAAGGCAGACCCTACACTGCCTGGCAAGGCCACTGACTACCTGTGGCTGTATTGGGGTGGTATGATGGTAGGCCGCTTCATCGGTGCTGCCGTGCTCAGCAAGTTCCAGCCCCGAGCTATCCTTACCTTCTGCTTGGCAGGTGGTGCTCTCTGCGTAGGTATCAGCTTCATGCTCAACGGCATGGCTTCAGTATACTGCATGTTGGCAGCCGGTTTGTTCCACTCTGTAATGTGGCCCTTGGTATTTAACCTCGGTCTCCAAGAGCTCGGTCCCCACACCAAGTCGGCATCAGGTATCATCAATCTCGGCGTTGTAGGTGCTGCCACCTTGACTCCGCTTATGGGTCTCGTAGTTGACAATCCCAGTCTCGGCGTAGGTTATGCTATCGCCATGATGTTCATCTACTACCTCTACGTTCTCTGGTTCTGCTGGAAGGGTTCAAAGGTAGGTTTGAAGTAATACATCAGGAGTTCAGAAGTCAGGAGTTCAGGAGTTCAGACATTAGTCTGTCCGCTGCATATAAAAGCTATTCATAGTCGGAAGTATTGTCTGCACTCCTGAGCGAAGCGAAAACTCCTGACTCCTGTAACTCCTAAAAAGCAATTAAAATAAAAACACCAATTATATCCAATTATTAAAAAGTAAATACTATGGACAAAGAATTTGTAAAAAAACATTTTGTTGAGCGTTTCGGTTGCGAAGGTGTAGCTTATGCTTCTCCTGGTCGTATCAACCTCATCGGTGAGCACACTGACTATAACGGCGGCTTCGTATTCCCCGGTGCAGTAGATAAAGGTATGATTATGGTTATCAAGCCCAATGGTCTTGACAAAGTACGCGCATTCGCTATTGACATCGACCCGAAGGATGAAGCACCCTACGTAGAGTTCGGTTTGAACGAGGAGGACAAGCCCGCTGAGGCATGGGCATGCTATGTATTCGGTGTATGCCGCGAGATGCAAAAGCGCGGTGTTGAGGTAAAGGGCTTTGATACAGCATTCGCTGGCGACGTTCCCCTCGGCGCAGGTATGTCATCATCAGCTGCTCTCGAGAGCGTATTCGCATTCGCACTCAACGAAATCTATGGCGAAGGCAAGATCGACAAGTTCGAGCTCGCTCGCGTAGGTCAGGCTACAGAGCACAACTACACCGGTTGCAACTGCGGTATCATGGACCAGTTTGCTTCTGTATTCGGTAAGGCAGGTTGCCTTATGCGTCTTGACTGCCGCTCTATGGAGTTCGAGTACTTCCCCTTCGAGCCCAAGGGCTATCGTCTCGTGTTGGTAAACACCAATGTGAAGCACAAACTCGGTGACGAGTACAACCAGCGTCGTCGCTCTTGCGAGCATGTAGTAGAGGTATTGAAGCCCAACTATCCCGGTATCGAGACTCTCCGCGACGTTACTTGGGAAATGCTCGAGGAGGCTAAGGCTCTCGTTCCTGAGGTAGACTACCGTCGTGCTAAGTACGTTCTCGGTGAAAAGGACCGCGTACTTGCCGTATGTGATGCACTCGAAAAGGGCGACTACGAGACTGTAGGTGCCAAGATGTACGAGACACACTGGGGCATGAGTAAGGACTACGAAGTAAGCTGCGTAGAGCTCGACTTCCTTGCAGAACTCGCCAAGGAGTGCGGTGTTACAGGTTGTCGCGTAATGGGTGGTGGCTTCGGTGGTTGCACCATCAACCTCGTTAAGGATGAACTGTATGCTTCTTTCACAGAGGCTGCCAAGGAGAAGTTCACCGCTCAGTTCGGTCACGCTCCCCTCGTATATGATGTAGTGATTGGCGACGGCTCACGCAAACTCGACTAATGTAAGTTGATAGTATTCAGTTTCTAAATTATTACGAAACTCCACACAACAAGCGGGTACGCACACAAGCGTACCCGCTATTCTTTTTATCCGTATAGCACAAAAATAAGCTCAAAGAAAAGAATTCAATATATAAAATTCGGTAAAAAGGACAGAAATGTCAGCGCTTAAGCATATAATATTGTGAGAAAAGTGTATTTTTGCACGAAGATAAACTCTCAAAAAATCATTTTCATAATCACTAATAATTAAAGAAGTATGACTACAACAAAAAAGAATGGTAACATGGTAGCTATCATCACCATGTTCTTCATCTTCGCGATGATTTCGTTCGTCACCAACATGGCAGCGCCGTTTGGTACTATTTGGGGCTACACTTATGAGTGGGCAGGCATGATGGGTAATATGATGAACTTTGCTGCTTATCTCTTCATGGGTATTCCTGCCGGAAAAATGTTGATCTCCGTAGGTTACAAGAAGACCTCACTCATAGCCTTAGCCGTAGGTTTCATTGGCTTGTTGGTGCAATACCTCAGTAGCATCTTTGGTGCCGACATTGCAGTGTTCAGCGTAGGCGGCCAAGCCGTAGCGCTCAACCTTATCATCTACCTACTCGGAGCCTTCATCTGCGGTTTCTGCGTATGCATGCTCAACACTGTTGTAAATCCCATGCTCAACCTCCTTGGTGGGGGTGGCAACAAGGGCAACCAGCTGGTACAAACAGGTGGCACACTCAACTCACTCTCTGGCACACTGACCCCGTTCCTCGTAGGTGTATTGGTAGGTACTGTTACTGACAAGACCAGTATGGGTGACGTTGCTCCCCTACTCTTCATCGGTATGGGCGTGTTTGCTTTGGCCTTCCTCATCATCAGTTTCGTAGCCATCCCTGAGCCCGCCTTGGGTCGTGGAAAGAACGTTAAGTACGAACACAGCGCTTGGAACTTCCGCCACTTCGTACTTGGTGCTGTAGCCATCTTCTTCTATGTAGGCATTGAGATTGGTATCCCCAATGAGATGATTTTCTACATCAACAACCTCGGTTTCGAAGGTTCGGCTGCTGTTGCCGGTACTCTCTCAGCAGCTTACTGGTTGCTCATGCTCTGTGGCCGCTTCCTCAGCTCCATCATCAGCGGTAAGGTATCTACCCGTCTGCAGATGATTATTGTATCGTCAGTTGCCATCGCCCTACTACTCATCGCAATTTTCTTGCCTGAAGAAATGAGCATGGCCATCAAGGGTGGCGAAGTACCCTTAAAATGTGCCTTCATTGCCGCTTGCGGACTCTGTACCTCTATCATGTGGGGAGCCATCTTCAACCTATGCGTTGAGGGTCTTGGCAAATATACCGAGCAGGCATCAGGCATCTTCATGATGCTTGTTGTTGGTGGTGGCATCATGCCCCTCATCCAGCACAACGTGCTCGCTCTCAACATCGGCTACATCCCCAGCTATTGGTTGGTAGTGGCTATGTTGGCCTACATCCTTTTCTACGCCCTCATTGGTTGCAAGAATGTAAATAAAAACATCCCTGTAGAGTAACAAGAACATTAGAATAAACTCAGCAAAAGGCAGATAGAATTCTGCCACATTCTAAAAGATATAAGTAGCAGTTAAGCATAACTGCTACTTTTTTATATGCACCATTTCTGTTTTCAGAAAAGCTATATTATAAATACAGAAAAAAGACGTATCTTTGCAAGGTAAAAAAACTTGTAAGAACAAAGTACACTATTTACTATAACACATATGGCAAAAACAAAGAAACACGCATGGAGCTTCGAAAACATCGGTGGCTCAACACGCGTAAAGATTACGACAGGGGCCGACATCGCCAACCTCGATCAACTCGATCCTAAGATGTGGACTGTACTCTCTTGTCCCTCAACAGGACTTGAGATCGACGAGAAGAGTCTGAAGTATATCGATACCGACAACGACGGACGTATCCGCGTAAACGATATCGTAGCTACCGCCAAGTGGATGACAGCAGCTATCAAGAATGCCGACCTACTGCTCAAGGGCGAAGACAGCATCAACCTCAACGACCTCAATCAAGAGGATGCAACTGGCAAGAAGCTTTACAAGTCCGCAAAGGAAATCCTCAATAACCTCGGTAAGGAGGGCAACACCATTAGCATTGCCGACACTGCTGACACTGCGGCAATCTTTGCCAAGACACGCTACAATGGCGACGGCATTATCACAGAGCTCACCACCGACGACTTGGACGAGAAGGCTGCCATTGCAGCTGCTATCGCTAGCGTAGGTAGCGTGGCTGACCGTAGCGGCGAGAAGGGTGTGAATGCTGAACTTATTGAGAAATTCTACCAAGCATTGGTCGACTTCACCGCATGGAAGGCTGCCGAAGTGGAGGCCCCCTATGGTGCCGATACCGACAAAGCTATAGAGGCTTACGATGCACTCGACGCAAAGGTAAAGGACTACTTCGTACGTGCACGCCTTGCCTCATTTGCACCGGAGAGCGCTACCAAGCTCGACGTGCAGACAGCACTCATTGAGGCAATCAGCGCTGATAACCTCACAGGCAAGACCGACGATATTGCAGCATATCCTATCGCACGCATCACCGATAAGCCAGAGTTGCTCCTTGACGCTACTATCAACCCCGCATGGGCCGATAAGTTCAAGACACTCATCGCCATCATCCAACCCAAGGAGAAAAGCATTACTGCTGAGTCATGGGCAGGCATTGGCACTGCTTTCGCTGCATACAACGCTTGGAAGGGCGCCAAGAAGGGTGCTGAGGTGGAAGCTTTAGGTGCTGACACCATCAGTAAACTGATTGCCGATGACAAGAAGCAGGCATTGCTCGACCTCGTGGCTCAAGACAACGCACTCAAGGAAGAGGCTGAGAGCATCGACATGGTGGGCAAGTTCCTCCATATTTATCGCGATTTCTATCGTTTGCTGCGCAACTTCGTGACCTTCCACGACTTCTACGACAAGAGCAAGAAGGTGAACGCCATCTTCCAAAGTGGCCGACTCATCATCGACCAACGCGAATGCCGTCTCTGTATCAAGGTGGCTGACATGGGTAAACATAATACCATGGCTGCTGCCAGTGGCATGTATCTCGTATACTGCGACTGCACATCGCCCATCAAGGCGGGTAAGATTACCATTGTAGCTACCGTAACCGTAGGTGAGATTGGCGACCTCTTCGTAGGCAAGAACGCTATCTACTATGACAACGAGGGTGGCGTATGGGATGCTGTCATCACCAAGATCATCGACAACCCCATCAGCATAGGTCAAGCCTTTTGGTCGCCTTATCGTCGCATGTCTACCGTTATCGAAAACCTCATCAACAAGAGCGCTGCCGATAAGGATGCAGCCATGATGAAGGATATGACGGCCAAGATCAATGAAGCTCCCAAGGCTGCACCAAGCGCTGAAGGAAAGCCAGCTACTCAAGCATTCGACATCGCCAAGTTTGCCGGTATCTTTGCTGCCTTAGGTATGGCTTTAGGCATGATTGGCACAGCATTGTCATCGCTCTTTAAAGGTATCTTTGCACTCTCATGGTGGCAGCTCATTGCAGCCTTCGTAGGTATCCTACTTGTAATCTCAGGCCCCGCCATGGTGCTGGCATGGATGAAGCTGCGTCGTCGTAACATCGCTCCGCTGCTCAATGCGAACGGCTGGGCTATCAACGCCGCATCGAAGATCAGCATCCCCTTCGGCGAGACACTTACCGACATTGCCAAGTATCCCAAGCTGAAGCTCAAAGATCCCTATGCCAAGAAGGGCATGGCCACATGGAAGAAATGGGTTATCTCATTGGCTGCACTCATTGTAGTGCTAGGCGCGCTTTGGTTAGGCAACCTGCTCTCATGGGCCAAGCTGCCCTCTCCCCTGCCCCGCTTCCATAAACCAGAAGTGGTAGAGGTTGTAGAAGCTACTGAAACCGTAGAGGTGGCAGTTACAGACAGCATCGCTGCTGAGTAAGTAATCAGAGCACTTTTAAAAAAGAATAAACGCCCCTTCGTGGGGCGTTTATTCTTTTCCTGAGTTCAGTTCGCAAATGTCAGTCCTTCTGATCCTGCGTCGACCACAATTTCGCGACTACGATCTATTTCCATGCCCAAAATCTTAGTAGAAAGGACATTGAGCAACAAATTCTGTATAGCACGCTTTACGGGACGGGCACCGAACTCGGGGTCATAGCCTGCATCGGCAATATAGTTGATGGCCTGATCGGTGAGACGCAAGCGGATGTCGTTGGCTGCGAGCATGCGGCATACGTTGTGAATTTGCAGACGCACGACCTGGGCTATCTCCTCACGATTGAGCGGGAGGAATAGGATGGTCTCGTCAATACGGTTCAAGAACTCGGGCTTGATGGTCTGCTTGAGCATCTCCATGAGTTCGCCACGAAGTTTCTCCAATTGTGAATTAAAAATTGACAACTGAGAATTCTCGTCAGCAAGGTCTGCCTGTTGAATACCTACAGCCAGACGTTCGCGAATAAGCGAGCTACCCAGGTTCGATGTCATGATGATGATGGTATTCTTGAAGTTTACCGTACGTCCCTTATTATCGGTGAGGCGGCCATCGTCGAGTACCTGAAGGAGGATGTTAAACACATCGGGGTGTGCCTTCTCTATCTCATCGAAGAGAACCACGGAGTAGGGTTTGCGACGGACGGCCTCGGTAAGCTGCCCACCCTCATCATAACCGATGTACCCCGGAGGCGCACCGATAAGTCTGGTGACGGAGAACTTCTCCTGATACTCGCTCATATCGATACGTGTCATCAAGCGTTCGTCATTGAATAGATAGTCAGCCAGTGCGCGTGCCAATTCAGTCTTACCCACACCAGTAGTACCAAGAAAAATAAACGACCCAATTGGTCTTTTGGGATCCTGCATACCCGCACGACTACGGCGCACAGCATTGGCAACGGCCGATATAGCTTCATCCTGACCAATGACGCGACGATGGAGTTCTTCTTCGAGGTGAAGCAACTTATGTCTTTCACTCTCAAGCATCTTGCTCACAGGAATACCTGTCCATCTGCTTACCACATCGGCAATATCATCGGCTGTCACCTCCTCTTTGATGAGAGCGCCATCACCTTGTCTATCGTGCAGTTGCTGTTGGGTAGCCGCGATCTGCGCTTCCACTTCTTTGAGGCGTCCATAACGTATCTCGGCTACACGGCCATAGTTTCCCTCACGTTCAGCACGATCAGCCTCCACTTTGAGTTGCTCCACAAGCTGTTTCTTCTGCTGAATCTCGTCGATGAGTCGCTTCTCTGCCTGCCACTTCTCAGATAGCGTTTTTTCCTCAGCACGAAGTTTTTCGATTTCCTCCTTCAGTTGACCAAGCTTAGCCTCGTCCTTCTCACGTTTAATAGCTTCACGCTCAATCTCTAACTGTTTAAGATGACGAGTTATCTCATCCAACTCCTCCGGTACTGAGTCACGTTCCATACGCAATTTGGCTGCAGCTTCATCCATTAGGTCAATAGCCTTATCTGGTAGAAAACGCTCAGTTATGTAACGGCTCGATAGTTCTACGGCCGCTACAATAGCCTCATCTTTGATGCGCACCTTGTGGTGATTCTCGTATCGTTCCTTGAGACCGCGAAGGATAGAGATTGAGCTAGATTCATCTGGCTCGTCTACCATCACTGTCTGAAAACGTCGTTCCAACGCCTTGTCCTTCTCGAAATATTTCTGATACTCATCGAGCGTAGTGGCACCGATAGAGCGCAATTCGCCGCGAGCCAAAGCAGGCTTCAAGATATTGGCAGCATCCATAGCTCCACTTCCGTCAGCACCTGCGCCTACAAGAGTATGTATTTCATCAATAAATAAGATACACTCACCCGCTGATTGTATCACATCATTGACCACTCCCTTAAGTCGCTCTTCAAACTCGCCTTTATACTTGGCTCCAGCTACAAGTGCACCCATATCAAGCGAATACACTTGCTTTCTCTTTAGATTTTCAGGCACATCTCCACGTAATATACGGTGTGCCAATCCTTCCACGATGGCAGTTTTACCTGTTCCTGGTTCGCCTATCAGTATAGGATTATTCTTTGTACGGCGACTGAGAATCTGGAGTATACGACGTATCTCCTCGTCACGGCCAATCACCGGGTCAAGCTTACCACTCTTGGCCGCCTCATTAAGGTTGATGGCAAACCGATTCAAGAAGCTGTTCTTCTCATTTGGTTGATTTGCAAAATTACTGTTCATGGTTAGGTTTGTTTTTATTGTTTATAATTTATTGTCTATGGTCAATGGTCGTTTTCTTGTTTAGTGTTTAGTGTGCCATCCGGAAGGCAGTTTTCGTCTTCGTTTTCGTCAACGGTCTACGTCTCCATCCGGCAGGAAGCCAATGGCCAACCGACGCCAAACCGAGAGTATAGATAAGCTCGCTTAATCTATACCGAGGTGCGAAGGAGGAAAAGCCTGCGCAGCAGGATTAACGGCCAAAAGCCAACGGACTCATCCGTCGGTATGCAAAAGAGGAACCAAAACGGCATGCGCTACAGGCACACGACATTTTGTCATTACACAACACCTGAAACGCGCCAAAAGTTGCTCATTCGTCCACCAATTTGCTGTCACAAATCAACAACCAAGGCCCTACAAACCGAGCAGAAAAAACGTTGAAATCTCTTTGACGTTACAACTAAATGGTCTATATTTGCAAAAAGTATATTTGACAAACATCGTACAGAAACAAAAGCGTTTAACGAATGGAGAACACAACAACACCAAGCAACGGCGCAAACCACAGTATCTTGGCCGTTGACTATTATAAAAGCATTAAGTATAGACCCATGAAAAGACTGAGCTTTGCCATCGTAGCTATGGCATTGTGCCTGAACACAATGGCACAGAACTGGAGACAACAAGGTAGCCGAGTAGAGGAACACACCGTGAAAAGTGAGGTACTGAAAGCCGAACGCAACTACACGGTATACCTACCGGCAGGATATGACCAACATACCGAACGCACCTACCCCGTGCTGTATCTGCTGCATGGCATGAACGACACTAACAAGGGGTGGTATGAGCGCGGACATGTGAAGGATGTGATGGACCAACTCGTGGCATCGGGTGAGGCATGCGAGATGATTATCGTGACTCCCGACGCCGGTGGCAACATCATGGAGGATAAGTGGAACGGATACTTCAACATGGAGGGATGGAACTACGAGGATTTCTTCTTCAATGAGTTCGTGCCCATGATTGAGAGCAAATACCGTATCAAGGCCGACAAAGCACACCGAGCTGTGGCCGGCTTGTCGATGGGTGGCGGCGGCGCCACAAGCTATGCACAGCGCCATGCCGATATGTTTGCTGCATGCTATGCGATGAGCGCACTGATGCATCTGCCTCCCGCCTCGGCCGAACATGTAGCTACCGGCAACAAGATGGCATTGCTTACCGACGCGGCCAACCGCTATAGTTGTGTAGATTATGTGAAGGGGGCCGACGAGGCTCGCAAACAGCAGCTGCGCTCGGTGCAGTGGTTTATTGACTGTGGCGACGATGACTTCCTCTTCGACTGCAACCTCGACCTCTACCTAGAGATGCGTAAGGCTCGCATTGCCTGCCAACTGCGTGTGCGCGATGGCGGACATACCTGGGAGTATTGGCACTCGGCTCTCTACACTGCGCTGCCCTATTTCTCACGAATCTTTGGGAAATAAATACCATTATTTACCCATCTTGACGCGTCAGGATGGGTAAATTCATTCACCATTCAACGTCAACTTCAGCCCTTGCGGGCGTTTCATCATTCAACATGGCCTACAGCATCTACATCAGCTATTCAATGAGCGACTCAAGCAAAGCCTACGATCTGTCGGGCAAACTGAGTCGTGAGAAGATTTCATACTACCTCGACTGTGTGGAAAGTGGATTCACACTGACAGACTATACCAAACAGATCATCGAAGATTGTGAAGTGTTCGTTGCCTTGGTAGGGGCACGCTATGCCGAAGCAAAATTTGCCAGCGACACCTTAAACCATGCCATGGAGCATGGCAAACGCATCGTCGTATGTCTTATTGAAGGAGATCCCCTACCCGAACAACTGGCCTCATACAAGACAGTAAATGAGGAGGATCTGTTTGCCTTGCTGATGAGGAATGACGAAGACGAAGACGATAACGATAACGTTGACGATAACGTTGACGATAACGTTGACGATAACGTTGACGATAACGATAACGATAACGATAACGAAAACTACCGCTGGAATGAGACCGTTGACCGTAGACCGTTGACCGTTGACCATCAAGAGACCGTTGACCGTAGACCGTTGACCGTTGACCATCAAGAGACCGTTGACCGTAGACCGTTGACCGTAGACTATCAAGAGACCGTTGACCGTAGACCGTTGACCGTTGACCATAACAAAGACGAACTAATAGAGCATCGTGGCACACCTCCTCCACCAACGCAGCCATTGATAAGCGAGCCCTCCCAAAAAAATAAGGGATGCGGGTGCGGATGCTCATTCCTTGCATATGTTTTTGTCGTGATCATGATTACAAACTTTTCCATCAAATTCATATCTGGTTATGGCATCGTGGAATTAGGAAGGAAATATATTGATACACTGATTGAAAACAGGAAGTCGCCCCTCGAACGGCACTATGAAAGCATATCCTATGAGGACCGCAAAAAGGGAGAGGTACTCTATGACAGGGGCATGAACTTTATGAAAGAGGCAAGTGCCAACCCGAATGCGCGAGAGAAGGCACTAGCTTGCTTTGAGGAGGCTGCCGCTTTAGGCAATGTGGAGGCAATGTACTTTGCCGGCATGTGCTACCAAAAGTCGGCGGATGGCGATAGAAAATTATTGGAGAAGGCCACTAAACACCTGTATGACGCTACGGTTGCAGGAAAACCAGATTGCTTCGCCCAGCTGATGAATATAGCAGAAATGAACATCGCCTATGCACAAAACTGCGTCGGAGTTTGCTACGCACATGGATACTCCGTAGAGAGAAACCAAATGAAAGCAGTAGAATGGTACATAAAAGCTGCTAGGAACGGAAACTATGCTGCGAAATATAATCTGGCATGGTATTACCGCTATGGACAGGGGGGACTGCCCATAAATAAGCATATGGCCTACAAATTATACGAGGAGTTAGCAGCTATAAACTACGAGGACGCACAAAAACTGATGAAAGAGGTGAGCAAGGAGTTGTAGACCGGACATATCGGTCCCAACTTTTATAGCAGCTACGCTGCAATAATACTAAAAAAAGCTCCAAGAATGCTTGCAAGATTATAAATCTTGTTATTTATGTTGTAAAACATGTTTTTCTTTTCTTTTATATCAACAAATAGTGTTACTTTTACACTCGATATACTAGGCAAATTAAGTAACACTATTAATAACAAAGAAAAACAGTATGAAAAGAGCATTTATCGGAGCTATGTGCGGACTTGCACTGCTCACTGCTTGCAACAACGCCCCTAAGGCAACTGAGAACCTCTCAGGACTGAAACGCGCTGATTTCCAATCGGAACAGCAAGGTAAGCAAACTGATCTCTACACCTTGACAAATGCCAACGGCATGGAGGTATGTGTAACCAACTTTGGTGGACGTATCGTCTCTATCATGGTACCAGACAAAGATGGCAATATGCAGGATGTAGTCATCGGTTACTCAAACATCGCTGACTATGCCACCAAGCCCAGTGATTTCGGTGCATCGGTAGGACGCTATGCTAACCGTATCGCAAACGGTGTAATCACCATCGACGACGTGGTGTATGACCTTCCCAAGAACAACTTCGGTCACTGCCTGCACGGCGGTTGTACCTTAGAGCCCGCTCCTATGGGTTGGCAAAACCAGGTATTTGACGTAGAGAAGGTAACCGACAATCAGATTGTACTCGTGAAGGTTAGCCCCGACGGTGAAGCTGGTTTCCCCGGCAACGTTGTAGCCAAGACCATCTATACAATCACCGATGACAACGCCATCGACATCGTATGGACAGCTACTACAGACAAGAAGACCGTCATCAACCAGACCAACCACTGCTACTTCAACCTCAACGGTGACCACCAGATGCCTATCACCAACCACTTGCTACAGCTCAATGCTGACTGCTACACTCCCGTTGACAGCACTTATATGACAACAGGCGAGATTGCTCCCGTAGCAGGTACTCCGATGGACTTCACCGCATTCAAGGAGGTGGGT
>JAFOYZ010000125.1 GCA_017424485.1 Bacteroidaceae bacterium | reverse complement strand
AGGTTAATCTTATATCTCGTTTTTACTTGAGTCTGACTGTTGTGCGCTTACCGTTGTAGGTGATGCTCTTGGCTGTGCTTCCTGCAATCTTCACGTTGAACTTGCGTGTAGTGAGCATGCCGGGGAAGCTGCCTTGACGCTTGTCGATGGTGAGGACGCCTGCCTTGTCGTTCCACTTGAAGGTGATGGTAGAGTAGATGCCCTTCTCGTAGTTGTAGTTGTCGCCTTCATCCTCGTAGAGGGTAAACTCGGCATTGGCACCGGGGTATACAACGATGTCGAGATTGTCCCATGCCTTCTCGGTAGTGTATTGTACGTCGGGGCCGAGGGGAATGATACTACCTGCCTTGACGAATAGGGGAGCATAGGCAAGGGGAGCCAGGGTGGTGATCTCTTGGCCACCATCGTAACATTGGTTGGTGCGGTAGTCGTACCATTGCGCACCTTGAGGCAGATATACCTTGTAGTGCTTCTCGGTGGTCCAGTCTACGGTGGGGTATTCGCGTCCTCTGCTGCGTTCAATCTTTTCTGCAGTGTAGAGTGGGTCGAGAACTGGGCATACGAGCAGGTTGCGGCCATACATGAATTCGGTCTTGTTGTTCCATGTGCGCTTGTCGTCTCTGAAGTCCATGAAGAGGGCTCTCATGAACGAATCATCATGATGTGATACCTGCCATGACAGGCTATAGGTATAGGGCATGAGACGATAGCGTAGGCGGATGGCATCGACCAATGCTTCATATACGGGATCGCCGGGCTTGCCATAATGATATATCTCGCGATACACGTCGGCACCATGGCTGCGCATCATGGGTGAGAAAGCACCAAACTGCATCCAACGCACGTAGAGTTCCTGGTATTGGGGATTGCGTGTGGCAGAGTTGTGTCCCTTGGTGCTATAAGATCCTGCAAAGAAACCGCCTATGTCAGTATTCACGTTGGGGTTAGCTGTGAGGGTGTAGTTGAGACAGATGGGTACCTGCTTGCGGAAGTTCTCCCAAGACGAACCAATATCGCCGCTCCATGTGTTGGCACCATAGCGTTGCTGTCCGGCAAAGTAGCTGCGTGTGAGTATGAATACGCGCTTGGTAGAGTCTGCTGCACGCTGATTGTCATACACGCCGCCTACGCCCATCAGAGGATAGATGTTGCGCACTGAGCGGTACGAGCCCATAGCCGTGAGTTCATCCAGGTCTGCATCCTTGTATGAGTGGTGGTCGGGGTCGGTAGAGTCCATCCACCAAGCATCGATACCCATGCCATGCAGGTGGCTCAAGTATTTCCAGTAGATGTCACGTGCTTCGGGTGAGTATACATCGTAGCATCGCACACCACTGGGATAGTCCATGCGGGGTGGCCAGAAGGGGAGGCCGCTCTGTGGCCAGGTCTCGAAGGAGAGCAGGTGGCCCTTCTCCTTGAGCTCGGCAAACTGCTTGGTATGTGGACCGAAGGATGACCATATGGAGATGCTTATGTGTGCATTCTTCTCGTGCACCTCATCGATCATCTGCTGGGCGTTGCTGAACTCATCGTTGATAAACTCCATGGCATTCCAGGTGTAGTTTGAACCCCAGTATTGCCAGTCTTGGATGATGCCGTCGAAGGGGATACCCAATTGGCGGTAATTGCGTACTACCTCGAGCAGTTCTGCAGCACTCTTGTAACGCTCGCGACACTGATGGAAACCATATGTCCAGAGGGGGAGCATGGGTACCTTACCTGTCAGATGGCGAAGTTCTGCAATGACACCGTCGGCATCGTCACCATAGGTGAAGTAGTAGTCTACTGCTGTGCCCACCTCGCTCTCGAGCGAAAGTTCGCCGCTAACACCCTCGGCGGGAGTTTGCAGACGGGTGGGGGAGTAGTTTTCCCAATAGATGCCATAGCCCTTGATGCTCTGATAGATGTGTGCGTAGTCCTCAAGATTGCTCTGCTCCATGCGGCGGTTCTCACCACGTTGCGACATCTTGCCGTTTTGTAAGAGTCCGATACCGTAGATACCCTCATCGGCCTCTACGCTGAATGACTGCTTCACGCGATATGCGCCTTTGTCGGGACCTTCGGTGATGGGTGTAAACACGCTTGACCCCTCTGCCGTGAGGAGGTTGCCCTGATTGTCGTAGAACGAAACCTTGCCGGCTTCTACCTTGACGGTGAGGGCCGATGTGCTGTAGGTGGTAGTGCCATCAGTGGTGGTCTTGCGCACTTTGACCTTCTCGGGCTGTGCTGTTACAACCACAGAGGATTGCTTGTGTGCGCTCTCTTTGGCCTTGACAACATGTACAGTACGTGGGGTGAAGAAGGTAATCTCCTGTGCATTAGTCCAATGGATACCCAATGCCATGAATAGTAGGCATAGTAGCGCGAGGCGCTTGATGCTGAGGGATGAGGTGTGTGTGTGACTCATTGTGTTAATTTTTTATAAGTGAATAATTCTCGTTTGCGAAAATACATAAAAACAAACTGAAAACAAAACCTTTGCGTGATTTTCTGCTCAATAGACTGATAAATCCACTGCCGTGTGCTATCGCAAATGTCTGTAGAGAAAAACATCGATTTGTTTTGCTATTTGATAAGCTTCGCGTATATTTGCAGTTAGAATAGTATACATATATAATATCGAATACAATGAAATCCATTCTTGACAATCGTCCCGCATTAGCTGCGGAGGTCAACAAGGTAGCCGAAGTTGCTGGTTACTTGTGGCAAAAGGGATGGGCCGAACGTAATGGCGGCAACATCACAGTAAATATCACAGAGCATGTAGATGAAGAGATCAAGGCTTTGCCCGCTATCAGTGAGGTGAAGCAGATTGGTGTGACTCTTCCCAACCTGAAGGGATGCTATTTCTACTGTAAGGGTACAAACAAGCGTATGCGTGATTTGGCTCGCTGGCCCATGCAGAACGGATCTATCATCCGTATCCTTGACGACTGCGCCAGCTATGTGATCATTGCTGACGAACCCGTGATGCCTACCTCGGAGCTCCCCTCACACTTGAGCGTGCACAACTGGTTTATCGAGACAGGCAAGCCTTATAAGGCGTCGGTACACACCCATCCCATCGAACTGGTGGCCATGACCCACTGCAAGAAGTTCCTCGAGAAGGATGTAGCTACCAACCTGTTGTGGAGCATGATCCCTGAGACAAAGGCCTTCTGTCCTCGCGGACTTGGTATCATCCCCTATACATTGCCCGGATCGAACGAACTGGCTGAGGCTACCATACGCGAACTAGGCGACTATGATGTGGTGATGTGGGAGAAGCATGGTGTATTTGCTGTTGATACCGATGTGATGGCTGCGTTTGACCAAATAGACGTTCTTAACAAATCGGCACTCATCTACATTGCTTCCAAGAATATGGGCTTCGAGCCTGATGGTATGAGCCAGGAGCAGATGCGCGAGATGTCTGTGGCCTTCAATCTGCCTAAGTAAGCATAGCTTCGCCACGATAGCGTGGATAATGAAATGAGAGAGGAGCGGGACCCTGTGGGGCCGCTCCTCCTATTTTTTTTGTTATGGGGTTATTATATCAGACCATACAGCACGAAGAGCCAGTGGGCAACGATAGCGGCCACGATGCCTCCGATGGTGTGAGCAATGATGGCCTTTGAGGTGAGGCGGCGGTAACCCAATGAGTCGAGCATGGCGGTGTGTGTGCTTAGGTATCCGCTCCAGCACATGCCGATAGCTGTAAATACAGCGATAGCGTTACCGTCGACCCATCCCTCGGCTACAAAGTTCGGGATGAGTCCCAAGGCTGCGCCCACAGCGCCTAAGGCGGTGATGGGGAAGGCTATCAGGTGTGGGTCCTCGAATCCAAAGAGCCAACGGAAGAGGAAGCCGATCTTCTCACCCACCCAAGGGAGCAATTCTACACCCTGGTAGGCCGCGCCGGTATAGGTGCCATCGGCTGAAGGCCCAAAGGTGAGAATCATCACCAAGGTAGAGATGATGAGTACACCGGGGATGATGGCTATGCCTACATCTACACCCGTGCGTCCTCCGTCGAGCAAGGAGTCGAGGATGCGCTGAAACATGGGTTTGCGGTAGCTCTTGTCCTCGGTAACCTCTACGGTGGCCTCTTCATAGGCATTTTCTTCCAGATAGTGGGGATAAGATTTCAAGACAGCACGCTGCATCAGGCGCGTCGATACGATACACCCAACGAAAGCTCCGATGAGACCAATGAACGGCTCCATATAGAAGCCCTGTCCTATCATGAAGACTATCACCAATAGACCCATGCCGAAGGCGGTACCGAAGTTGGTGAGCGAAATGAACTGGTACTTCTTGAAGTATGAACCAAAGCGCTTGTCTTGTGCCAAGGAGATGATGGCGGGGTTATCAGACAAGAAGGTGAGCACGGCACCCAGTGAGGCTACTCCAGGAAGGTTGAAGAGCGGGCGCATGAGCGGGCGCAGCAACTTCTCTAACAAACTTACCACTCCGAACTCAACGAAGATCTTACCCAAAGCTCCAGTGATAACACAGATAGCCATCAGGTAGAATACCGTGTTGAGCAACAGGTCGTGAGCAGTGTTCATCACCGTGTTGAGCATGTTGGGGGTACCCATCTTGTGCCCGAGGTAGCCAAAGAGGCCAAACACGATGATGAGGCAGATGATGCCCGAAGGAATGGCATCATAGCAACGTCGAAGGATATTTTTCTTTTTCATGGTAGGAGGATAATTATGAATTATGATTTATGAATTATGAAGGCAAACGACTCATAACTCACGACTCATAACTCACAATTCAAAAAATCATCGTTTCAATATACTCATCCTCCAGGTTACACCCAAAGAAAGGAATGACTGTGTATCAAACACTGTGCCGCCAGCGAGGTTGCTGTTTGTGCCCCATGCATAGCTGTAGTTGGCATGCAGACGGATGTCGCGGCTATCCTCGATGGGGAAGTACTCTACGCCAGCGCCTACACGACTGAGCTCTGTGCCAGAGAGCACGCAGTAGTCGGCCATGTTATCTTTGTTCACGTCGTAAGAGTATTTTCCAAAGACATTCAACTTGTCAGATGCACTCCATGAGAGGTCGGCCATCACAGAGAAGTCGTTAAAGCCGAAGTCGTTAATGTCGGCACGGTTCATCCAGTCGAGCTGAAGCTTGAAGTCACCCATGTTGAACTGATGACCCAAGGCGATGAAGTTGACAAACTTACCGGGTTGGTACTCTAGCATGTTGACAGAGTGCAGGATATCGAGCCAACCATATGAGCCTGTCCACATCAAGTTGTATGACAACATACTAGGATTGACGTCGCGGAACGAGCTCTGCACTACCTGCAGCATCAACGCATCGTTGCTCTCAGTGCCCAGACTGTACTTGGCGTTCACACCCCACTGGTAGCAAGCCATGTTGTACCAGTATTCTGAGCCGAAGTAGAAGTCGATCGGGGCACGGTCATACTCATATCCGCCCACAGCTACCGTCTGCTTACCTCCAGTGAATGACCATGCACCTGTGGTATAGGTGAGGTTCAGATGATCTACCGCATCGAAGTAGCTGGCGTCATCATTAGGCTTGCCCATGCGCTGGCGATACACGTAGCTCCATGAGTCGTTGATGTTACCGTTGAGGCGCAGGTTGAGCTGCTTGCCACGGAATCCCGTGTTACCGGCGATGATATCGCTACCGATAGTCTCTAACTGGGCGTCACCGCGTGCTTCAACTCGAAAGTCTACCTTCGGGTTCTCTTGTGCTGTCATATTGCTCCCACTAAGGCAGAAAAGGAGGGCGCTGAACAGGATTGCAGAATGTCTTTTCATCTTGGTCGTTTTTTAATAGTTTTATAGGAATAGATTTCTTTGAAGTTATTTCTCTGGGCTGCCTGCGAGGATGATGACAATCTCTCCACGTGGTTCGGTGGCTGTGAAGTGAGCAATCACCTCGGTGAGTGTGCCGCGCACTGTCTGCTCGTGCAGCTTGGATATCTCGCGGCAAACAGCTACCTCGCGTTCAGGACCGAAGTATTCGGCAAACTGGGTGAGCGTCTTTACTAGCCGATAGGGCGACTCATAGAAGATCATCGTGCGATGTTCAGCCTGCAAGGCTAGCAAGCGAGTCTGCCTACCCTTCTTTTGGGGTAGGAATCCTTCGAAGCAGAAGCGGTCGTTGGGGAGTCCCGATGAGACCAGGGCTGGGACGAAAGCGGTGGCGCCGGGCAGACATTGCACTTCGATGCCGTGTCTCACACATTCGCGTACAAGCAAGAAACCGGGGTCGCTGATGGCGGGTGTACCTGCATCAGAGATTAGGGCCACGATCTCGCCTGCAGCCATACGCTGTACGAGGGGCTCTATGGTCTTGTGCTCGTTGAATTTGTGGTGCGATTGCAAGGTGTTCTTTATCTCAAAGTGCTTGAGGAGTATGCCGCTGGTACGTGTGTCTTCGGCAAGTATGAGATCCGCCTCTTTCAGTATGCGTATAGCACGGAAAGTCATGTCTTCTAGATTGCCCACTGGAGTGGGCACTACATATAATCGTCCTGTAGCCATGGATATTTGTTTTCCGCAAAGTTATATATAAGAATTAAAATATGAAAACGAACAGCAAAAAATGATGCTAAAAATGGAGGCATAGACCACTATGAATGTCAGATAGCGTATAAAGCGACTCAAAAGGATAGCATACTTGTGAAAAAATATGTCTTTAAATTTTCTTAAATATAAATAAAATCTCTATCTTTGACCCATATTAACGGCAGTAGGGCATTGCCCAATCTGCAAAACCTTATAGAATATGGCAGAAGCTAATGGTAAATTCAAACGCTCGATGCGCCCGGTAGATGTATGGGCATTGGCATTGGGAGCTATTATCGGTTGGGGATGCTTTGTGCTCCCAGGTAACGCATTCCTCCCTAAGGCTGGCCCGTTGGGAACGGCGTTGGGTATGCTCATCGGAGCATTTCTTATTATTGTAATCGCGCTGAGTTATGGCTATCTCATCCGTAAGTTCCCCGTCAGTGGTGGCGAGTTTATATATACCAAGGAGGCTATAGGCAAGCGTAATGCCTTCGTCTGCGGATGGGGTATGATATTGGCTTATTGGAGCCTTATACCGCTCAATGCCACTGCTTTGGCACTCATTAGCCGTTATCTGTTCCCGGGCATCGTGCAGCAGGGACTGCTCTATCAGGTAGCCGGATGGGATGTGTATGCTGGTGAGGTGGTGTTGGCATCGGCTTTCATCATCATCATGGCAATCATCAATATCCGAGGTATCAAGCAGGCTGCGTGGCTGCAAACGGCCATTGCACTCACCCTTGTGGGATGTATCTGTCTGATTTCCTTCTTGGTGTTGGGTAAGGCTGACTGGAACAACTTGGCACCGGGATTCCCCGAAGGAGTGAATTGGTGGAGCGGTGTGTTCAGTATTGTAGCTATGGCTCCTTGGGCCTTCATCGGATTCGACTGCATACCGCAGAGTGCCGAGGAGTATAACTTCGATCATAAGAAATCGACCCGAATCATGATCCTGGCCATCTTTATTGCTGCGCTGCTATATATCGCTATGTGTACAGTGACGGCTGCCGGCCTCATGCCGTGGCAGGAGTTGCTCGCTTTGGGGCAGAACTGGGAGACTGGTTATGTAGTGCGTAATACCTTCGGACTCTTTGGTCTTGTGTTCCTTGGTATAGCCATGTTCTGTGCTGTAGTGTCTGGTATGAATGCCTTCTATATCTCTACCTCTCGTCTGATGTATGCTATGGCCGATGAGGGCAGCTTGCCTTCGGTGTTCAAGTATCTTTCGCCCAAGCATGGCACCCCGCGCAATGCCATCCTCTTCGTGATGGTGATGAGCCTGTTTGCCCCATGGTTTGGTCGTGAGGTCCTCAACTGGATTGTCGATATGACTAGCGTTGGTGCAGCCATCGTGTTTGCCTACACTACTGGTTCGGCGGCTATTATGGCGGCCAAGGTGGGCGACAAGCGTCAGGTGTGGATTGGTATCTTGGGCTGCTTGTTCTCGCTGTTCTTCCTCTCGCTGTTGCTGATTCCTGGCATGCCGGGTTACCTCTCTGTGCAGAGCCGTGTAATCTTGCTGGTATGGATTGTTGTCGGATTTATATTCTATTGGATAATTCGTAAAAACTATGGACAAATTCAACGAGAGAGAAAGCTTATTCGTAGACATAAATAAGATCTTGGGTGCCTGGCCCCGCAACAGATTCCTGCACTCCATTGTAGCGGGTTTCCTTAAGCGTCGTCTGCACCAAGACCAGATCAATGAGGCCATCATGCAGGCCGAGTGCCCTGTAGGTGCTGGCTTCTTTGATGATGCCCTCCGCTACCTAAATATTACTTATCGTACGCGTGGCGAAGAATGCTTAGAGGCTGACAAAAAATACATCTTTGTCTGTAATCACCCGCTCGGAGGCCCCGAAGCACTCATCATCGGTTCGGTATTCCGCAAACTATATGGCGATGGGTTCAAGGTGCCTGTGACACCACTGCTTGCCCATCTGAAGCCGCT
>JAFOYZ010000124.1 GCA_017424485.1 Bacteroidaceae bacterium | reverse complement strand
TTTCGTTTCGTAGGTAGTGTTTCCTTTAGTGTGTCTACAGCAGTAGACTTCAGTTTGTAGCCTTCAGATGCATCTGTTTCGTATCATCATATCTATTTACTGATTACTGATGATTGATGATTTCCGATGAGGCATATAAAACCTCTATGATAAGAGCAGATAGTCATCGGTCATCAATAATCAGTAATTTTTTTTCTAATCTTACGGGATGGTGGTATGGCAAAAAATATGAATCATCCTCCGAAGATTTATACTGCCGCTCGCTAATTCTTATCTTATGTGAGTCTCAGTGTTTTAGACCTCTAATCCTTCAATTAAAGAAACTCGCAGGATAGTTAAATTTTTCTTCGAAAAACGTTGTTGGAGTGTGTGGAATTTCGTATCTTTGTGGTAACTCGTTCATTATCCATTTCGAATGGTTGGGTTGGTCTTGATTGGTCTTTGTTCGATTGTTGTGGACGTTGATTGTGAAATTATTATACATATTAATTCTATATACCTATGAAGCAGACAAAAAAAGTATGGGGCTATATGGCTCTGATGGCGGTTCTGGCGGCTTGCACCCCCAAGAACGTGAAGGTTGAGACAGGTGCTTTCGCCCCCGATTGGGAGAGCTTGAAGCAGTGGGAATGTCCCGAGTGGTTTAAGGATGCCAAGTTTGGAATTTGGGCACACTGGGGGCCGCAGTGTCAGGCTATGAGGGGCGATTGGTATGCCCGTCATATGTATTACGATGGGCATTGGCAAAACAATTGGCACAAGGAGCATTTTGGCAACCCTGCAGATTATGGCATGAAGGAACTCATACGTGACTGGAAGGCCGAACGCTGGCAACCCGACTCGCTGGTGGCACTATACAAGAGCGTGGGTGCACGCTACTTCTTTACCCTCGGTCAGCATCACGACAACTTCGACCTCTGGGACTCGCCCTATCAAGAGTGGAACTCGGTGAACCTGGGTCCCAAGCGCGACATCGTGGGTGAGTGGGCTGCGGCATGCGAAAAGTATGGACTGCCCCTCGGCATCAGCATGCATGCCAGCCATACGTGGACCTGGATGGAGCCTGCACAAGCCTATGACGCTAACCTCACTAAGGCCGATGGCAAGGGTCAATGGTGGGAAGGGTACGATCCGCAGGAACTCTATGCGCAGCGTCATGAGCACAGCAAGGGTTGGGAACGCGAGGGCAACATACACGGCCAATGGGGATGGCAGAATGGTGCTTCGCTGCCCTCAGAGGAGTATAAGATGAAGTTCCAGAACCGTGTGCTACAGTGCATCAACGACTACGACCCCGATGTGCTATACTTTGACGATACGGTGTTGCCCTTCTACGGATGCGACGACCAGATAGGACTCAACATCCTGGCACACTACTACAACCGCAGTGCCCGACTCAATGGCGGACAACAGCAGGTGGTAGCTATGGGTAAGGTGCTAGAGGAAGAGCACAAAGAACTGATGATGTGGGATGTAGAACGCGGTGCTCCCGACCGTGCGCAGGAGAAGTGCTGGCAAACCTGCACTTGCATAGGCAGCTGGCACTACGACATTGCTATATATAACGAAAACCGCTACAAGAGTGCCGAACAGGTGATCTCGATGCTGGTGGACATCGTATCGAAGAATGGCAATCTGCTCCTCTCGGTGCCTGTGCGTGGCGACGGCTCCATTGACGATAAGGAGATGGCCATACTGGCCGGTATCAAGGCTTGGATGGATGTGAATGGCAACTCCATCTATGGCACTCGCCCCTGGAAGACCTTCGGTGAGGGGCCCTCGGCTGAGGCTTCGCGCCCCATCAATGCGCAGGGATTCAATGAGAACAACAACTACACGGCTGCCGATGTGCGCTTTGTGCAACGTAACGATACCGTATTCACCACTATCATGCGCTGGCCCGAGGAGCGCGAGTATACCATCAAGTCGCTCGGCACGGCATCGGCCTACTACAACGGCGAGGTGAAGGGAGTAGAGTTGCTGGGCTATGGCGCAGTATCATTCACTAACAGCCCCGAAGGTCTCGTGGTGACACTCCCTCAAGAGAATACCAATGCCATTGCACCCGTGCTGGCGGTAAGTTTCTAACGGTGAACGATTAACGATTAACGATGAACCGCTGTGTAGCAGCATTGAACTTTAATGACTATGTACGGATACAACTCAAAGCAACACCCTGTGCCCGTGAAGCGTTACTGCCGCACCATGGACCTCAAGCCCGACGATACGCTCATACGCGAATACATACATCGCCATAGCCAAGGCGAGGCATGGCCCGAAATCCTTGGCGGCATACGCGAGGTGGGCATACTGGAAATGGAGATATACCTATTGGGAAATCGCCTGTTTATGATTGTAGAGACTCCCGCCGACTTTGACTGGGATGGCGCCATGGCGCGTCTGGCTACCCTGCCTCGCCAGCAGGAGTGGGAAGACTACATGGCCATATTCCAGGATTGTCGCGAGGGCGACACGGCCGACGAGAAGTGGAAGATGATGGAGCGCATCTTCTATCTGTACGATAAGTAGTGCTTAGCCTCGGTCAAGGCAGGCAGTTGAGCCATAATGGGAATTTTTGCACCTCCCTTGGGGTGTAATGAAAAAGTGGGCCGTATCTTCATTGAAGGTACGGCCTGCTTTGTAGATAGTAGTCAAGGATGGTGATGGCAGCCATAGCCTCTACGATGGGTACGGCGCGAGGTACCACGCAGGGGTCGTGACGCCCCTTGGCCTGTAGGGTGCGTGTATTGCCGTGGATGTCGAGCACCGACTGCTCGCCCAACTGTGTGGCTACGGGCTTGAAGGCTGCGCGGAAGTAGATGGGCTGACCATTGCTGATGCCGCCCTGTATGCCTCCCGAGCGATTGGTGAGTGGAGTCACCTTGCCGTCGGCAGTAGTGGTGAAGGGGTCGTTCTGCTGGGAACCTCGCTCGCCGATGCCGTCGAATCCGCGTCCGTAGTCGAATCCCTTGCAGGCATTAATGCTGAGTATGGCACTAGCCAGCGCAGCATGTAGCTTGCCGAAGACCGGTTCGCCCAACCCTATGGGGCATCCCTCGATGACGCAGGTGACGATGCCGCCTATGGTGTCGCCCTCGCTCTTGACCTGTAGGATGAACTCTTCCATCTGGCGTGCCTTCTCGGGATCGGGGCAGCGTACGGCGTTGGTCTCGGTGAGTGAGAGGTCGTAGCGGGTGTAGTCGTTGTCAAGAGCAATAGCTCCCACCTGCGAGGTGTAGGCCCGTATGGTGATGCCTAGTTGGCGCAGCGCTAGCTTGGCCAGTGCACCGGCCACACAGCGTGTGGCTGTCTCGCGAGCCGATGTGCGTCCGCCGCCACGATGGTCGCGCACACCATATTTCTGCTGGTAGGTGAAGTCGGCATGCGAGGGACGGTATATGTCGCGCAGGTTATCGTAGTCGGCCGAGTGCTGCGAGGTGTTGCGTATGACGAATCCGATGGGTGTGCCCGTGGTGTGGCCCTCGAAGATACCTGAGAGAAACTCTACCTCATCAGCTTCGTGTCTGCTTGTAGTCACAGCGCTCTGCCCCGGGCGGCGACGGCGCATCTCGTTCTGGATATACTCCATGTCGACAGCAATGCCAGCTGGCATACCATCTACTACGCCTCCTATGGCGGGGCCGTGAGACTCACCGAACGAGGTGAGCCTGAAGAGGGTTCCGAAGGTGTTCATGAGGGGTGATGGTTGATGGTTTGTGGTTGATGGTTGATGGTTCTTGATTGAGGGACTATGGTTGAGGTCCATCGTCCATCAACCATCAACCATTAACCAAATTAATGACAATGTCCGCAGTCGCAGCCGCCATCGTGGTCGCCACATCCGTCGCAGCCACCGCCACAGCTGTCGCATCCGCATCCGCAACCGCCCTGGCCGGTGATAATGTTGATCAGTGCCTGTATCTCCTCCTTGGTGGCATCGTGCATAGAGAGCACCTTACCCTCGAATACGAGGTTCATGCCTGCGTAGGGGTGGTTGAGGTCGATGGTGACAGCCTCTTCCTTGACATCTACTACGAGGCCGTTCATGCGCTGGCCTTCGGCATTCATCAGGGGAATCACGTTACCAGGGTAGATCTGCTTGTCGTCAAACTTGCCGTTCACACAGAAGATTTGCTTGTCTACATCGAATACGAGGTCATCGCGACGGTCTCCGTTGGTCTCGTCCTTGGTGAGGGTGAAGTTGAAGGTGTCGCCCTCGCTGAGGGTCTTGAACTTCTCTTCGAATGCCTCGAAGGTGAAGCCGAGGCCTGTGGTAAACTGGAAGGGTTGCTCCTCGGTAGCTTGCTCTACAAGCTCCTTCATGCCTTCATACTCGGTGTACATGTCGTAGGCTACGACAATGGTCTTGCTGGGATTGATTTCTGCCATAATATTTATTTGTTTAATGATTTTTTTTGTTGTATTAATTTCTAACTTTTAACTTCTGATTTTAATTTTCCTCAACTACTCTTCGCTTGTGTTGCGTATAGGGTCATTGTATTGCACTTGCAGGGCTGCAAGCTTCTTCATCATACGCTTAGTGATGCGCTCTGTACCAGGTTGGCCATACAGGTTGTTGAGTTCGTTGGGGTCGTTCTTGAGGTCGTAGAGTTCCCATGAGTCAATGTCATTATAGAAGTGGATGAGCTTGTAGCGCTCGTCGCGTACACCGTAGTGGCGCTTCACGGCATGCTCGGCTGGGTACTCATAGAAGTGGTAGTAGAGGGCATCGCGCCACTGGGTGCGCTTGCCTTCGAGTAGGGGGAGGAACGACTCGCCGTGCATCTCTTCGGGTACTGCTACACCAGCAAGATCGAGGAAGGTGGGGCCGTAGTCGATATTTTGTACCAATTGGGCTACATCGCCTTTCTTGCCTCCGGGCATGCGCACGAGCAAGGGGGTGCGGAACGACTCTTCGTACATGAAACGCTTGTCAAACCATCCGTGCTCGCCCATATAGAAGCCTTGGTCCGAGGTGTACACGATCATCGTGTTCTCAAGCAAGCCCTCCTGTTCGAGGTAGTCGAGCACGATGCCTACGTTGCGGTCGATGGAAGTGATGACACGCAGATAGTCACGCATGTATTGCTGAAATTTCCACTCGGCCAGTTCGTTGCCTGTGAGGTTGCGTGCCTTGAAGTCGGCAATGACGGGGTCGTAATGGCGGTCCCATGCAGCCTGAATCTCGGGACGCATGCGCTGGCGATACATGTCGCGTCCCCAGCCCTCGTAGGCGCTATGGAGCTCGTTCTCGCGATCGGCCATCTTGAGGTCATATACGATGCTCATGTCCTTGGCTATGCTCATCTGCTGCTGCTGGGCTGCAGGGCGGCCTTCGTAGTTGTCGTAGAAGGTCTCGGGCACGGGGAAGTCTGAGTCGCTGAAGAGGTGAAGGTCGCAGGTATCGGGCATCCAGGTGCGGTGTGGTGCTTTGTGGTGTAGCAGCAGGCAGAATGGCTTGTCTGGGTTGCGTAGGCTGTCGAGCCAGTTGATGGCTACGTCGGTAGTGATATTGGTAGCATAACCTTCGCGCTGGATACGCTCTCCGTTGCGGATGAAGTAGGGGTCGTAGTATTCGCCCTGTCCGATGAGGATATCCCAATAATCGAATCCTGTGGGGTCAGAGGCAAGGTGCCATTTACCCACGACTGCAGTCTGGTATCCGGCCTGCTGGAGTAGCTTGGGGAAGGTGAGCTGGCTGCCGTCGAAGCGGGTGCTGTTGTTGGTGAAGCCATTGGCATGGCTATGCTTGCCCGTGAGCATACAAGCACGGCTCGGACCACTGATAGAGTTGGCCACAAAGCTATTGGTGAAGCGCACGCCTTCATTGGCAATGCGGTCAATATTGGGAGTCTCTATGTAGCGCTGGTCATAGGCGCTGATGGTTTGGTATGAGTGGTCGTCACACATGATGAACAAGATGTTCATCGGCTTCTCGGGAGTCATAGTCTCAGACTGCTTGTCGGCACCGGCACAGGCGGTAAGTCCTGCGAGTGCGGGGAGGAGAATCTTGCTTTTTTGCATGGCGTGCTTGTGGTGATATGCTTATTATTTTGATTATATACTCGGTGGTTCTCTGGAGTGTTCCTAAGCTATTGCTGCTGGCTCTCAGAGGTGACCTTACGGAAAGTGGCGGGCACGGGCGCCTCGAAGTGCATCAGTTCGCGTGTCACGGGATGCACGAGCGAGAGGCGATGATTGTGTAGCATGAGTCGGCCTATGGGGCTGGTGGCGCCACCATACTTACGGTCGCCAGCTACGGGATGTCCTATATCAGCGAGCTGTACGCGTATCTGATTCTTTCGTCCGGTAAAGATCTGCAAGTCGAGCAATGAGTGTCGTCCATTGCTCTGCACTACGTGGTATCGTGTTATGGCCAAGCGTCCCTCATCGGGCTTGCGGGCGATATACACCATCATGTTATTGTTGTTTTCCACGAGGTAGTGGCGCAGCTCTTGGCGCTCCTCCTCGGGGCAACCCTCAACAACGGCGGTGTAGCAACGCTCACGTATGTAGTTGTCCCATCCGAAACGGAGCTCACGCTGCGTATCGGGGTCCTTGGCAAAGATGAGGATACCTGAGGTGTATTGGTCGAGGCGATGGCAGATGTAGGCCATGGCACGAGGATCCTTTTGTTTCAGGTACTCGGTGAGCAGTCCCTGCGCAGTCTTCTTGTTGGCGTCGCGACCCATGGTGAGCAGTCCGGCGGCCTTCTCTACCACGATGAGGTGCTTGTCCTCATAGATGATCTGCAACTGGTTGGCACGCAACACCGCAAAGGGGCGGGTAAAGTTTACCGATACCTTGTCGCGTGAGGATAGGGGGGTGTCAAACTGTGTTATGGGCCGCCCATTCACCGCTACGTGATTGTGGGCTAGCATCGACTTGATGTCGCTCTTGCTCTTGGGAGCTAGTATCATGTACAGGAAGGGGAGTAGCGTAGTGTCCTCTACGGGTGAGTAGTGGAATATCTGGCTAGGGCCCCTTTTGCCATATCGTTTGTTCTTCTTCATATTTTTATATATAATTGTGCAAAGATACGAACAAACGAGCGAGAAATATCAAGCTTGCTTGAATATTTTTCAAAGCGAGTGCAGATTATCTCCGATTTTATCAAAGACAGGAAATAATTCACAATTTGCAATCCACAATTCACAATTAAGTGCTATCTTTGTCATATCATAATTCAAATTTTAGAATTCATAATTCAGAATCAATAGCCATGCATCATCCCGAAAACGAAGACATATACAAGGGGCTCACCGTAAATGCAGGTGTAGAGCAGCCCTCGATGGTAAATCCCTATATGAAGCCCAAGAAACGCAAGCGCCTGTTTACTCCCGCCGAATATGTCGAGGGCATCGTGAAGGGCGATGTCACCATGCTCTCACGTGCTGTGACCCTGGTAGAGAGTCTGCTCCCCGAGCATCAAGCCATAGCCCAAGAGGTGATAGAGAAATGCTTGCCATATACGGGCAATTCGGTGCGCATAGGCATCAGTGGCGTGCCTGGTGCGGGCAAGAGTACCTCAATCGATGCTTTCGGACTCCATGTGCTCGAGCGCTACGGGGGCAAGCTGGCGGTGCTGGCCATCGACCCCAGCAGTGAGAAAACGAAGGGCAGTATCCTGGGCGACAAGACCCGTATGGAGAAACTCTCCGTACACCCCGATGCCTTCATACGCCCCAGTCCATCGGCAGGATCGCTTGGTGGTGTGGCTCGCAAGACACGCGAGACCATCGTGCTATGCGAGGCCGCAGGATTTGACAAGATATTCGTCGAGACCGTGGGCGTAGGGCAGAGCGAGACCGCCGTGCACTCGATGGTCGACTTCTTCCTTCTCATCCAGCTAGCTGGCACGGGCGATGAGCTGCAAGGCATCAAGCGCGGCATCATGGAGATGGCCGACGGCATCATTATCAACAAGGCCGACGGGGCCAACGTAGAGAAGGCCGAGCTGGCTGCATCGCATTTCCGCAATGCCTTGCACCTGTTCCCTGCTCCCGAAAGCGGATGGACTCCTCAGGTGCTAACCTACTCGGGATTCTACGGGCTGCGCATCGACGAGGTGTGGACAATGGTGTTCTCCTATATCGATTTTGTGAAGCAGAACGGCTACTTTGCCCATCGCCGCAACGAGCAAGCTAAATATTGGATGTACGAAAGCATCAACGAAACCCTTCGCGACAACTTCTACAACAACCCCACCATAGCTTCGCTACTCACATGCAAGGAGGCGCAGGTGCTAGGTGGCGAGGTCACCTCATTCGAAGCTGCGCGCCAACTGCTCGAGGTGTACGGATTGAAATAAACTTTCTTTAGGCCAAATAAAACGAACATAACAAAACTATACGCTACAGGTATGAAGTTTATCAAATTATTGCTTTTGCTCCTATCCTTGACGTCATGTGCTGGTAAGCCCAGCGTAGTCATCGAACAAGGACGCCCTCTGTCGGTGGTGCTTGCCGTAGGTGAAGAACCAGTAGTGCATACAGCCATCGAGATATTTGCTCGCGACTATCATGCCGTGTTTGGAGACACGTTGCTATGGGTACCGTCTGCCAACCGAACACCGCAGATGATAGTAGCTACATGTGGAGTAGGAGAGGCCGACTCACTGATGGCCCTATTGGGAATACAGCATGGCGCTCTGGCTACTTATCCGGAAAGCTATTGCTTGGGTGCTCGACTGATAAATGACGTGCCCTACGTATATGTCATCGGTGGCGATGCGCATGGCACGGCCTACGGACTGATGGAACTCTCGCAACTGATGGGCGTGTCGCCATGGGAGTGGTGGGCCGATAGCCCCGTGAAACCACGCAAGCGATGGGCGATGGATACCTTTGAGACCATTGGGCATCCTGCCGTACGCTATCGAGGCATCTTTCTCAACGATGAGGACTTTGCCCTTGTCCCTTGGGCTAATGAAACCTATGATCCCGGTACGAAAAAGGGTGAACTGGGCCCCAATACCTATGCCCGCATCTTCGAACTCCTGATGCGCCTGCAGGCCAATACCTGCTGGCCCGCCATGCATGAGTGCACGGTGCCCTTCTTCTTCGTAGAGGGCAATCGCGAGATAGCTGAAAAGTATGGTATCTATATGGGGGCTTCGCATTGCGAACCCATGGCACGCAATACCAATGGTGAGTGGCGCGTGAGTGGCGTAGGCGACTACGACTACGTGAACAATAGCGAGGAGGTGAAGCGCTTCTGGCGTGAGCGGGTAGAGGAGGTGGCTGGCCAACCCATCATCTATACCCTCGGCATGCGTGGCGTGCACGATGGTCGCATGAATGGTGCCAAGACGGTAGATGAGCAGCGTGAGGTACTCACACGCGTACTTGCCGACCAGCGCACCATGCTGGCTGAATTGGTTGATACTGCGCTCACCCGTATTCCGCAAGTGTTTATCCCCTACAAAGAGGTGCTCGATGTGTATAACTCAGGACTTTCAGTGCCAGAGGATATCACCCTGATGTGGTGCGACGACAATTATGGATATATACGTCACTTGCCCGATTCGGTGGAGCGACTGCGCCCAGGAGGGAACGGCCTTTACTATCATGTTTCGTATTGGGGCCGCCCGCACGACTATCTGTGGCTGCCCTCTACGCATCCAGTATTGATGGCTACCGAATTGCTCAGAGCCTACGATGCATGCAACCGTGATATGTGGGTGCTCAATGTGGGCGACATCAAGCCAGCCGAGTACTTGACGGAATTATTTATGGATATAGCCTGGGATCCCGAGCTGGTAAGAGCCCAAGGTGTACGCGGACATATGGAGCAGTTTATGTCACGAGAGTTTGGCAAGCACCGCGCCGAATCACTTACCGATCTTATGATGGATTACTACCACTTGGCATACATCCGCCGTCCCGAGTTTATGGCCCATACGCGCACCGAGGAGAGCAACCCCAAATACAAGCGACCCACTTCGCTACCTTGGAGTGAGGAGTACGTAAACAAGCGCATCAAGGCATATGAGACGTTGGTGGCCGACTGCGATCGCTTGGCCAACAACGACGATGACGCTCGTGCCGATGTATGGTATCAGCTCGTAGAGTATCCGGTGAAGGCTGCGGCTTATATGAACTATAAATGGTCCTATGCCCAGTTGGCACGGCATGGCGCAGGCGAGGAGTATTGGCTCAAGGCCGATGAGTGTCATCAGATGATTGTGAGTGCCACCAAGCAGTACAATGAGGTGATGGCCGATGGTAAGTGGAACAAGATGATGAACTACCATCCGCGCAATCTTGCAGCATACGATATGGCGCCACGCGGCACATACGAAGGGGTGCTGGAGCATGAGATATACACCATAGGCACTCCGCTTGAGTGGAAACGTACGGGAACCATAGCCGAACTGGGATATAGCCGTCAGGCACTCCCTCTCAAGGTAGGACAACCGCTGCAGCTCTCCGTCGATGCAGCCGATTCTCTTGTGCTTGCCTTTGTGCCCAACCATCCAGTGCAGAGTAAGGAACTGCGTGTTCGCGTGACCCTTGATGGACAATCGTCAAAAGTGCTCAATATCGCCACCTATGGTCGTAGCGAGGCCTGGAAGCGTAATGTGAAGCGCAACCTTGCGCTCTGTCCGTTGCCCTTTGGCCCCTTGGGTAAAGGTGGACATACGCTGACTATCGAGGCCCTTGACCCCCATCTCATCCTTGATGAGGTGTATGTAATGGAGTGAATCATATAAAGAAAGCGGACCGTGCAAGTCCGCTTTCTTTGTATATAGTCACTATACCAATTAGTCAATCTTTGCCCGTATCTTGGTGAGGTATGCCTTCATGCCCTCAGCATCGCGCTCCTCTATAATCTGCAGCAGCTCCTTGAGCTCGCGGCGAATGTTCTCCACCTGGCCCGGTGTGCGGGGGTTGAAGAGGATTTCTTGCAATAGATAATCATCCTCGCTGAGCAGCCCCTTGGCGATGGCCATATGCTTCTTGAAGGTGGTGCCCGGTGCCTCCTGCTTCTTCATGATGGCGGCAAACACGAAGGTGCTCACGAAGGGGATAGAGAGCGAGTAGGCCATGGTCTCATCGTGCTCGTCGAAGGTGTATTCGAAGATGTTCAGCCCGAGCCCTTGGTACAGGTCCTTGAAGAACACCTTGCCCAGGTGGTCACTCTCGCTGATGATGATGGCATTCTCATTGCTCAGGTTGCTGAGGCTGGCGAAGGTGGGGCCAAACATCGGGTGTGTACTCACAAAGCGGAAACCACTCTCGC
>JAFOYZ010000123.1 GCA_017424485.1 Bacteroidaceae bacterium | reverse complement strand
CCACCCGCCTTGTTGCCTGGTGAGGGATTTTCGCCCACAGGCTCCCCATGGCTGAGGAAGTAATCCTTGAAGTCGTTGATGAGGTGTACCGTTTGGTCAAAGAGGTCGCGGTTCTCGCAGCGGTTCATCAGTATGGTTTCGGCGCCAAACATCTCGGGTACTTCTGTTAGTACTGATGTACCACCTTGTGCGATGAGGAAATCTGAGAATTCACCCAGTAGAGGATTGGCCGTGATGCCCGAGAATCCGTCCGATCCGCCACACTTGAGGCCCACGCGCAATTCTGAGAGAGGGATATCGGTGCGTACGTCCTGGCTGGCCAGATTGTATATCTCGCGCAGCAGGTTCATGCCCTCGGCTATCTCATCCTCGCTCTTCTGTGCCACCATAAACTTGATGCGGCTTTCGTCGTATTCGCCTACAAATTCGCGGAACACGTCGGGCTGGTTGTTCTCGCATCCCAGTCCCACAACGAGCACACCGCCTGCATTGGGGTGCAGCACCATATCGCGCAGTATCTTCTTCGTGTTCTCGTGGTCATCGCCCAGCTGCGAGCAACCGTAGTTGTGGGGGAAAGGCACGATGGCGTCCACACCCTTGCCTCCTGTCTCCTGCTGTAGCAGGGCGGCCAGCTGGTTGGCGATGCCGTTCACGCAACCTACGGTAGGGATGATCCATATCTCATTGCGTATGCCCACCTCACCATTGGCACGGCGGTATCCCTTGAATGTCAGCTCCTTCTTGCGTATGTCGAGCGTCACAGGATGTGGTTCGTAGGTATAGTCGAGCAGTCCCGCAAGGTTGGTGCGCACATGGTTTTCGTTTATCCAGTCGCCCTGCTTCACTGGTGCTATGGCATGTCCTATGGGGTATCCATACTTGACGATGTTTTCGCCCTCAGCGAAATCCTTAAGAGCTATCTTGTGTCCTGCAGGGATATCCTCGTTTACGTTGATGATGATGCCGTCCACAGTGATTTGTTCGCCTGTCTTGAGCGGCTCTATGGCTACAGCCACATTGTCGGCTGCATTGATTTTTAGATACGTGGTTTTCATATGCTGTATATATTTATCTATTTCTCAATATTGGGTGTTCAGTAGTTAAACGGAGTTAGTCGCTTCGCTTCTTTATCACAATAAACTGTCTGTAGTATTCAAATTGCCCACGAATATACGCAAAGTTACGCATAGGTGAAAATTTTTTTACTGAAAAAGTGATATTATGATGTCTTCATCCCTATATAGTATGGTGTGATCTCGTGGTGTTATTTATAGCTTATCTATAATAATGAGCTTATGTGAAAAGATTTTGACTGAAAATCGAGTCTTTTTTCCTGCGATTTATTTTTACATTTGAAGAATAATGTGTTACTTTGTAAAATATTTGGAGAAAACTTATAAAAAATAAAATAGCATTATGAAAGGACTTTTGAAAAATTTAGGCATTATCATTATTGTTATTGCTGCTATCGTGTTGGTGCTCAGTCACTTCCTCGGATGGAACAATATTAATGGTGTACAATTTGGTGCTATGGGTGCCATGATTGTTGGTTTGGTATTGTACATCGTGCTTAACAAGAAGTATCAGTAAAAATACGATTTATACCTTGTGGTAATGAGTACATAAAGGAGGGAGCGCCTGAGCGCTCCCTCCTTTATGTATGTATCGATGCTTGGTCAGTTGACTTCGGGGATGATGAGTTTGTATCCCTTGCCATGGATGTTGATGATCTCTACATTGGGGTCTTCTTTAAGGTGCTTGCGCAGTTTTGTGATGTATACATCCATGCTACGTGCATTGAAGTAGTTATCATCAATCCAGATGGATTTCAATGCGAAGTCACGCTGGAGTATCTCATTGGCATGTGCGCATAAGAGCGCTAGCAGTTCTGACTCCTTGGTGGTCAGTTTGGTTTGTCGGTCTTCGATGGTCAGAACCTGTTTCTGGGTGTCAAAGGCGAATCGGCCAATTTGGTATGTGCTTGCCTCTTTGTTCTTTTTTCCGTGTACACGGCGTAGGATGGCCTCGATACGGAAAGTGAGCTCTTCCATGCTGAAGGGCTTGGTAAGATAGTCATCGGCGCCAATCTTGAAGCCTTCAAGTACATCTTCCTTAAGCGTCTTGGCTGTGAGGAAGATAATAGGAATTTCGGTGTTAACCTTACGTATCTCTCCTGCGAGTGTGAAACCATCCATCTTTGGCATCATCACATCCAGTACGCACAAATCGTATTTATTCTTTATAAAAGCCTTGTAGCCAGCATCTCCGTCGGGATGTAACTCTGCGTTATATCCTTTGGCATTCAAATACTCTCTTAACAGCATGCCAAGATTCTCATCATCTTCGCATAGCAAAATGCTTAATTTCTCTGCCATAATTACTTACTATTTAATAATGGTAATACAATAATAAATTTCGTTCCTACACCAAGCTCACTCTCGGCACGTATGGTGCCTCGGTGGTCTTGTATGACTTTCTTGACGTAAGCTAAGCCTAGTCCGAAGCCTTTTACATCGTGCCTATTGCCTGTGTGTACGCGATAGAAGCGGTCGAACACCCTCTTGAGGTTTTCTTTCTTGATGCCTATGCCGTTATCCTGCACTGAAAGGCAGAATTTGCCTGGCTCGTTCCATGTGTGTACTGTGAGGCATAGAGGTTCATCGTTGCGCTTATACTTTACCGCATTGTCCATGAGGTTGAATACGACGTTGGTGATGTGCATCTCGTCAGCGAAGATTGTGGGATCTGTAGCTTCCAGATGGCTTACGATGGTGCCACCGTTCTTTTCTACCTTCAAGGCAAAGGTGTTTATTACTCCGTTTACAAGTTCGTTAACATCGAGTTCGCGTGTCTTCATTGTCGCTTTCTGGTCCTCGAATAGGGATATCTGCAATACCTTTTCTACGAGGAATCGTAGTCGCTTTGTCTCATCGTTGATGATGCTCGTTATGTGCTGTAGCATCTGTGTAGACTTTGTCACAGAGCCGTCGGTCAGCATTTGGGCTGCCAGCGATATGGTTGAGATGGGTGTCTTGAGTTCGTGAGTCATGTTGTTGATGAAATCGTTCTTTATCTCTGCCACCTTCTTCTGTCTAAATACCAAGTAAAGGGCAACGATAAAGGTAATGCACAATACAATGGTGAAGGCTAGGGCGGGTATCATAAAGCGAATAGAACTATATATGTATCTATTCATCGTTGGGAAATGTACTTTTAATACTCCCATTTTGTTGGGTGGGTCGTTGCTGAATAGCACTTGAGTGTATGATACATCTTCACCCTCTGATTCATAGTCTGCACAACGGTATACTTCACGTCCATCACTTGTTGATACGGTAAAATGGTAGGGGATGTCTATACCGTTATTCAGGAGCTCGGCCTGCAGGTCGCGATCCAGTGCTCGGAAATTGATGCGATTTTCCAGTGGTTGGTTGCTTGCCGTGTATAGAATCTTGTATATAACCTCATCCATCAATGCGCGTTGGTGTACATATCGGCTACGTACTACATCGTGTAATGAACGTGATGCATCGGGGATATCTTTCTTCTCGAGTTGAGGACGTCGTGGCATCACTATGGCCCGCATCTCAAATGAGGATACTTTTCCGTCTTTGTTGCTCTTGAGATCGTATTGGTGAATCTCTATGCCAAATCCTTGATTCTCGGCCTGTTGAGCTTTGCGCTCTGATTCGGCTACGTCTTTCTCAAGGTATTTCATCGTCTCGTATAGCTCTAGATTATGTGCTGCGTTATATAAACTGCGTTTAACTGATTCGTCAAACTGCTCGCGGCGCATAGTGGCTATTACTTCGATGTATCTTACCTGCAACGAGAGGAGGGCAATGAAGGATGCCCCCATAATCAAACCCAATATAGCAATTGTCGACTTTTTCATATTGCAAATATACGCGACATCTTAGAAACGAACCAAGAATTTAACACATATTAATTTGAAAAGTATAATTTATTAACAGTTAACTCAATTTTAGTTACTGTATTAACAATATACATGCGTTAAAGGTTCGCTGTTGATGGCTCTTCGTCGATGGTTGAGGGGTGATGGATGATGGATGAGGGATGAGGGATGAGTGATGAGGGCGTCATCTCGATATAGGGTTCGACGCCCGAATCTTTGCTTGGGCTCGGTGGCAAGGACTAAACAGGTTTATTGCTGCTCATGCTGCGCTGCGGAGTTGTCAATTGCCTATTTCGTTCCATCCCGCAGCTTTATACCAAGAGGTAGAGGTGAATTTAGCATTCAGACCTGAGTATATTGGGTTGTCTTGCGGTATGTAGCATGATAGGCCACCATAGTTTTTCATGTCTACATGCTGGGTACGTGCATCGTTGGAGTACCACCATGAGGTAGCTCTGCGGTAGGGGACGGTTAAGTCAAATACTCGTTTCCAGCTGGTGTAGTCTTCTTGTGACGTGATAATCGTTTTCATGAATCCGTTCATGTCGTGGTACATGGGACGTGTACGGCTCGATATGGGGTAGTAGCTTTGTACACTATTAAGACTGATATGTCTATCAGGCGTGAGATATTTGTATAGCATCTCGGCTGTTGCTGTAGCTAAGCTTTCCAGATAGTCGCAATCTACTACAGATAGTAGTGCCCCGTAGCGGTCGGTACCATAGTCCCAAACGAGCACCTCTGTGTCATTGTAAGCGCGATAATATTCATCGATAATCTGTTCCATGTTTAGCGGTGATGAGAACATGGGTGCGACTAGCCGTTCATAGGGTGCACCTGGATTAGGTATTTCTGCAGGTGATGATACGATATATTTGGCTACGTGGCGCAATTCGTATGCTACCTCAACGGCCTGCATGAAACAGGCGTCAAAAAGGATGAAGTCGAGTCTGGGAAAGTCATCCAATGCTGCTGCTACATCCTCAATCTCCATCTTGGTTCCGCTATTGGAATGGCTGTTGTGCTCGTTGTCTATACATATGGTGCGCTGTATGGGAGCTTTAGCAGGTAGCCATGCATCGCCATGTGACCATAATACGAGTCCATAGCTTGATGAGGGGTAGTTGCTTACGGTCCAGTTCATAACCTCATGTAGTGTCTGGGCATCGCCTGAGTTATGCTCTGTGTCGTATTGCTTCAGTACTTTGCGTACGGGGCGACGTCCTTCTTGCTGTTCTATTGTAAGGATGCGCGGCAGTTCGGTGTCGTCAAGGTAGATCAGTAGCTGGCTTCCCTTGGGGATGTGTTGCGTGGCTTGCAGCATTTCGTCGATGTCTTGCTCGTGGAATTCTCCCCACGATAGACTGTTCTCTGCGGCCATATATACCAGAATGGTGCGATCATATTTGGTTTCATCCTCGGAATTAAACAAGCGGCACGATGCCATACTGAGTAGTATAGACACCGTGCACATGTATTGGATGATATTGAATGCTCGCCTCACGTTTTATTTATTCTTTGTGAAACATGAATGAGTCTGTACCAATCATGCGTACTGATGCGGCTTTGTCTGACTGGTATTTCTTGCACGTCTTAAGGTAGCGGCTCTCTAGTTTCTTTTTTTTGTCAGAGTAGATAACGGCGCATGTTTGGTTCATCTCTCCTAGTGTGCCCTCCAAGTAGGTCTTTAGTTGAAGTGAGTAATAGGCATAGTTGAATAGCGAACCATCTTTGTTGATCAGGATGTCGTCAAGATGCTGCACGTCGGTTATATATACTATTGAGTCATTGAAGTCAATAGATACACCATACATATATACACGTCTAGGTTCGTCGGCCTTGTCTTTCTTGTCCTTTGGAGCCATGAAAGACGAAAGCAGTACAATGCTTATCACCCCAAACACATACTTTAACTTATTCATACGCGCGCGTACCTTAATAATATATTAGATAGAGTGTTATCCTAAATATGATTTCAGCAATTTGCTGCGTGAGTTTTGGCGAAGACGACGGATGGCTTTTTCCTTGATTTGGCGAACGCGTTCACGTGTAAGGCCAAACTTGTCGCCAATCTCTTCGAGTGTCATCTCTTGTACTCCGATACCGAAGAACATTTGAAGGATTTCTTTCTCACGATCGGTGAGTGTCGAAAGCGCACGGTCGATTTCTGTAGAGAGAGATTCGCTTACCAATGAGCGGTCGGCCATGGGGGAGTCGTCGTTGACAAGTACGTCGAGTAGGCTGTTGTCCTCACCGTCTACAAAGGGTGCATCCACTGAAATGTGTCGGCCTGAAACCTTCAAGGTGTCGGCAATCTTGTCTACGGGAATATCCAACTCATCAGCGAGCTCTTCGGCTGATGGTTTGCGCTCGTTCTCCTGCTCGAATTTAGAGAAGGCTTTGCTGATCTTGTTTAACGAACCAACCTGGTTCAAGGGAAGACGTACGATACGAGCCTGTTCGGCCAAAGCCTGAAGAATAGATTGGCGAATCCACCATACGGCATAACTGATGAACTTAAAACCACGTGTCTCATCGAATTTCTCTGCGGCCTTAATCAGACCCAAGTTGCCCTCATTGATCAGGTCGGGGAGGCTAAGGCCTTGATTCTGGTATTGCTTGGCTACCGATACTACGAAGCGCAAGTTGGCACGGGTGAGTTTTTCCAATGCGGCACGGTCGCCTTTGCGGATTCGTTGAGCAAGTTCTACTTCCTCATCTACGGTAATCAACTCTTCACGACCAATTTCTTGTAGGTACTTATCTAACGAAGCGCTCTCGCGGTTGGTAATACTCTTAGTAATTTTAAGCTGTCTCATCTCGAAAAATACGTATTTCAGTCAATAAACCAAATTAGTTGCAAATTTAGCGTTTTTTTTTGACATACCCTCATTCTTGCAATGAAAAAACGTTTAAAAAACACCGGTGGTCTCTCTTTTTAAGAAAAACCACCGTTATTTATCGTTTCTTTAGAATTGCGTCAAGGTTATTCCTCTTCAGAGAGGTCTACGGCATAGTTAGCTCTACGTCCCGACATGTAATATCCTGAAATGAATAGTGCTCGTTCGGGCGACTGGTTGGCAGCCTTTAGCACTTGGGCCAAATCTTCTTCGCTAGTGATTTTAGAACCGTTTACTTTGAGGATGACAAAACCTTTTTTGATGCCAGCATCGGCAAACTTTCCTTTGTCTACACCTGTCACTTGCAGTCCGTAGCTCACACCCAGATGGCGCATTACATCTTCATCGATGGGTTGGAAAGCTGCGCCCAGCATGTCGAGGTCAAACTTCTTCACTACCTTCGTGTTGCCTTGCAAGTTCTTCAGGGTCACATCGAGATTTTTCTCTTTCTTATTGCGCATGACTGTAACCTTCACCTCGTCGCCAGGGCGGTGCTGAGCGATATTCTCCTGCAGTTCGGCCATATTGCGAACCTTCTTGCCTGCAATCTTTATAATTACATCACCTGCTTCGATACCTGCAGCTTTAGCACCGCTGCCATCTGTGACCTCGGCAACATATACTCCTTCTACCACGCCCAGGTCTTTGTCCTTAGAACGCTCATCGCCTAGGTCATAGCCCGAGATACCTAAGATAGCACGCTGTACAGCGCCAAACTCTTTGAGGTCATCTACAACCTTAGTCATGATGCTGGTAGGGATTGCAAATCCGTAGCCTGCATAAGCACCTGTGGGTGACGATAGTACTGCATTGATACCCACCAGTTCGCCACGTGCGTTCACTAGTGCACCACCGCTATTGCCTTGATTGATGGCCGCGTCAGTTTGAATGAATGACTCAATACCTCCATTATATACATGCAACGTACGGGCTTTTGCGCTCACGATACCGGCTGTCACTGTAGAGGTGAGGTTGAAGGGGTTACCTACGGCAAGTACCCATTCGCCCACTTTCAGCGCATCAGAGTCTCCGATAGGTATGATAGGGAAGTCGTCACCTTCGATTTTCACCAATGCCAAATCGGTGTTGGGGTCGGTACCTATCAGTTTGCCCTTGAACTCGCGGTTGTCGTTGAGTTTCACGTCAATCTCGTCAGCGCCCTCTATCACGTGGTTATTGGTCACGATATATCCATCTTTAGATATGATGACTCCTGAACCGAAGCCCACGCGTGGTTGCGACTTGATCTGCTGCTGGCGTCCCATACCATCGCCGAAGAAGAAGTCAAAGATGTCGGGCATCTGTGTTACGGTCTGGGTTTTCCCTAGCTGTGTCGATTTTATGTGTACTACTGCATGCAGTGAACTCTCTGCGGCATCTGTCAGGTCTATGGGTTGTGCGGGTTTGTTGTCAAATAGTGCTGTAGGCATAGCATATCCACCCTCTTGCTGTACAGTCACGATGGTCTCTTTTGCACCATTCTTCTGCATCAATGTGTAGGTTGTGAGGCCTGCTACAAAGGCGCTGCCTACCATCATTGCGGAGTAACCAAAAATTTTCTTGATTGTTGATTTCATAACTATATTTTATATTTAGGTTAATTTGTTCGTCTATTTAACTATTTACGATGCGAAGATAATGCTTTTCTCGTCACGTTGAATCGGAGGGCCACATCATTTACTACAAATTAACAGAGTGGTGAGGTCGTTAACAATTGTTTGATAAAATACAGTCGCAATTTAAATGTTTTAAACAACGAGTATTTTCTGCTTGCTATCAAATGGGCATAAGTCATCCATACGCATCGTATCTATTGCAACAGCTATAAGTTGTTCTTGTTCATCAATTTCTAGTCCGTACTTCTCGGCAAAGTATTGTCCGGCGGCTATCATGTAGTCTTCGGGTATGAGTCCGATGAGTTCGGTGCCTGTGACTTCCACCCCATATTCCTTGGCTACGTCGCACACTGTCTCGTAGGCTGTGTGGATGGGGCATAGTTTGGCGTCGTTGATGTTCATCGATACTTGTGCGCAGCCATATTCTTCGATATACCATCCTATAGCTTTGCATCCCTTTAGTATGCCGGGGACTCGTCGTGCCTTACCCTCTTCGTCGCGTATGATGTTGCCTGTATCATCACGGCATACTTCTCCGCTAGCTCTTACTCGAGCAGCTATCTTGGTTGCTATCTCGCGCGATGTCGTGTTGAGATTAAAGTTTACTGCGATCAAGAAGTTGCGTGCCCCTACTACCGTGGCTCCTGCTTGTGCCGCTTGCTCTGTATACTCTTCGTCAGCAAAGTCGGGCCGCATCACAGGGTCGTGTATCTTTTCTTTGAGCCCCTCATATTCGCCACGGCGGCAGTCGGCAAGGTTGATATGTTCCTGACGGTATGCAGCAGCTTCATAGCAGTAGGTTGGTATACCTAATTCCTTATATATACGGTGGGCTAACGTGCGTGCTAGCTCGGCGCACTCCTCTAAAGTAATATTTCTTAATGGTACCAGGGGAAGCACGTCAGTAGCTCCTATTCGGGGATGCTCGCCGAGGTGTTGGCGCATGTCGATGAGTTCGCTTGCTCGCTTTACCATTCTGAAGGCTGCTTCAGCTACAGCTTGGGCAGGGCCGACAAAGGTGATCACCGTGCGGTTGGCAGCCTCGCCACGGTCGATGTGCAATACCCGAACGCCATCGACCGAGCGTATAGCCTCGGCGATGGCGTTGATGGTATGGATGTTGCGCCCTTCACTGAAGTTGGGCACACACTCAACGAATTGAGAATTGACAATTGAAAATTGAGAATTATTTTCTTCCATTAGTTGTCATAGAATTCAGAATTCACAATTTATCAAAAGTCATATTTCAGCATGAAGCATACGCGGTTGTTGGCTACCCAGTGGGTGTTGATGATGGTGCCGTCGGTTACTCTTCCTACTCCTGCCGATTGTTTGTATTCTCCATAGGCAGTAGCGGTGTGCTCATACTCAAGGCCGAGGGTCATATTCTGCACCTTATAGGTCACAATGGGTGAGAATCGGTAGGCTTGGTCCATTCCTATATTGTTGCGTACTACGGGAGTGCTGATGTATTCCATGTCGGCTGTGCCGAAGTTCTTCATCCATCCGGCAAAGAATCCGTAGCGCACCTTCTTGCCATACATCATGGTGAGCCATGCCGAGCCCAGCTGCATGGCATCATACTCGTTCACCACGTTGGCGGCAAGATAGCCGTTGGGGGCATATCCATTGTTTCTGTGGCCTACGATGCCAAATCCAGTGGGTTGCTGCATGTGCGACGTGTTTTGTCCATACATCGCCTTGGCACGTATGCTGAGGTCGTCAACCTTGAGCGAACCGAATACGATGGCTGAGTAGCTGGTAAGACTTTCGTGTACGCGTATCGTGCCTTCGGCAGTCTCAGCGGTTACGCGCGGAGCAATGGTAGAGGCGTTTACACCAAATCCGCCCGAGAGGTACTTGCCCTTGCCTGTCATGCCCACGAAGAGTTCGGGTACCATGGCGTTGCGTGAGTATACGTTCGAGGTTTTGCCGTCAAGTCCTACCGAACCGTACTGGAATTGGTAGAGTGCAGCAGCTGTG
>JAFOYZ010000015.1 GCA_017424485.1 Bacteroidaceae bacterium | reverse complement strand
GCAACTATGAGACGGCCGTGATTGCCAAAAGTGTGGAGATCGCTTGGAAAGATACCACCTTTTACGCCGATGTGTATCCTAATCATGGCGTGAAGGTGCTGAGCCACCCTGACTGGATGACACTCAAATATATTAGTGAAGGTGACGACTATTGCCAGTTTGAAGATATCCTGAAGGTGGAGAGCGCACAGAGTGCCGGCACCAGTTCATCTTCTTATGCTTGCTTCACCTTCGCTCAGAACGAAGCTTCTACCGACCGCGTAGGCAACATCATCTTCGAAGGCCACGGGCAGACGGCCGTGCTCACCGTGACACAGAAGGGACTGACCGAAGAGGTTATCGTGGAGGAGGCCGAAGAATTAGTTGACGTGTCTTCTTCACAGTATGGCCAAAATGTGGGCACAGGCATACACAACGATTTCGGATTCCCGGCACTCATGCTCAGCATGGAAAGCCGTGGTACAGACCTCGTGAGTTGGTATAACGGTTATAACTGGTTCTCATATGAAATGATGTATTCAGATATGGGTAGCAATTATCGATTCACTGCCATGCACTGGACCTCGATGTACACCCAGATCAATAACTCTAACGAGGTGATACGTGCCTATGGTGAGCGTAGTGAGCAATCACTGTTCCAATTCTATCTGGGACAGGCCTACGCCTTGCGTGCATTCAACTACTTCTATCTGGCACAGCTATACCAGCAGACCTACGTAGGCAACGAAGAGGCTCTGTGTGTGCCTATCATAACGGAAGCCAACATGAAGACCGTAAACACCGAGGGCTGCGAACGCGCTACTGTACGTGAGGTATATGACTTCATCCTGAGCGACCTCGAAATGGCACTTGACATGCTGCAGAAAACCACTGTGGCACGTCCTGGAAAGGATTTTGTAAGTCCCGAAGTAGTGTATGGTCTTCGTGCCCGTGTATATATGGTAATGAACCAGTGGGCTAAAGCTTTCGATGATGCCTCTATGGTCATTAACACCTCTGGAGCGGTACCCTACACACGCGAAGAGGTGAGCAAGCCCACATTCGCAGACATCAACCACAACGCTTGGATATGGGGAATCAATCAGGAGGAGACCGACCAGACGGTGACATCGGCCATCTGCAACTGGCCGTCACACATGGGATCGTTCAGCTATGGATATGCGCAGGCAGGCGCATGGCGCATGGTAAACAGAGCGCTATATGCATCAATCCCCACAACAGATGTGCGCAAGGGATGGTTCCTCGATGAAGAAGCTACCTCGGCTAATCTCAATGCCGAGCAGGCCAACTATGTGAATTCGTATGCTATGCTGCCCTATACGCAGGTGAAGTTTGCTCCCTACATGGACGAACTGGGTACACGTACAAATGCCAGCGACATACCGCTGATGCGTATTGAGGAGATGTACCTCATTGCGGCCGAGGCACAAGCCATGATGGGCAATCCTTCAGGTGGGGCAAGCACACTCAACGGCTTTGTCACCACCTACCGCGACCCGGCCTACACCTGCAAGGCTACTACTGCAGAGGAGGTGCGCGAGGCGGTATGGATGCAGCGCCGCATCGAACTCTGGGGTGAGGGACACTCTTACTTTGATCTCATGCGCATGAAGAAGGGGGTAGACCGCCGTGGTGCTGGATTCCAGACGGAGTATGTATACCATATCCCCGCAGGCGATGCAGCCCTCATCTATCCTATCCCTGATAGAGAAATGAGTCGTAACCCGCTACTGATACAGAACCCCGTGGCAGAGCAGCCTGTGCCAGTAAGCGAATAACAAGAACCAATAGGCCAAAGGGCAACAAAGAATTGAGAGAATCATCTGGATGGTTCTCTCAATTTTCTATTAAGAATAGGACTTATTCGACAAGAACTATATATTATATAATAATATATAAGGTGTGGTGTGATGTCGAATAAGTCCTATTCTTAGGTTTCGGCTGATTGGACTTTTCCGACAAAAAAGGAGTGAAAGATGCACGATTTGTCCTAACCGCGAATGCTGCATCGGCGTAACTTTGCACGCAGAAATCACAATGCATAATAACCTAAAAAAAAATGATGGATATGAAAAGACTACTACTTGCAGGTCTGATGGTGCTGGGCATGATGGCAGCGCCGGTGAAGGTGATGGGGCAAACCACGTCGAATTTATTGCCTGATGAATACACAGCAGAAGGGTACGTCACAAGGGGATACGCTTCAGAGGGCTATAAAGGAGTAAAGTGGCGCTTTTATCCGAATACATTTATAAGCGAAGATAATGGCTTGACTATCCTTTTTCGCCATACGCTAAGACTGCAAAGCTACTCGGGTAGTAATACCGTAACAAAGAACTGGGAGGAGACTTCTTATACGACCCAATCGTATGACATTGAGACGGCAACCCAACGTGCCGTGATGACATATTACGAGAGTAGCGACAACATGATTTCAACGATAGCGTATGGAGCCTTCAGCAATTTCACGAATCTGGAGAGTGTAGTGCTACCGCAAAACGTAAATGGTGTGACCATAGGTACAAATGCGTTCTATGGATGTGAAAACCTGCAGACGGCATACAATATGGAATATGCATACACAGTGAATCCAGGAGCCTTCAAAGATACTCCCCTTCGAAATTCGATAGATGCCTTTAACGCCAAGGCAAGACTTTTCTCTATAGGCAGCAGTTGCAATAGCACGCTGACATCAGGCGTTATCAACGGCTCAGCCTTCAAGAACACGAAGCTGAGCTATGTACATATCGGTAATAATATTGCAACAATAGGTCAAAGCGCTTTCGAAGGATGCTATTCGATGACGGAGCTCACCATCGGGGACAACGTGACCAGCATAGGTGCCGCTGCTTTTGGGGGATGTACTGGCCTGACCAGCATCAGCCTCGGTGCGGGCTTCAACTTGAACATAGATATCCCTAACGTTTTTGATGCCAAGATGAACTTGAATACCATCTCCATCTCGGATGATAACATTGCCTACTCAGACGAAGGCAACTGCCTGGTAGATGCGAACGACGTATTGTGGATAGGAACCAACAGTTCGGTGATTCCTGATAGAGTGACAACCATTGGTGCAAAAGCATTTTATGGGCGCACAGGGCTGACATCAATCGTCATACCTGCTGGCGTTACCAAAATAGGGGAAGAGGCCTTTTACTACTGCGAAAACCTGAAAATGGTGATGTGCATGAGAGAGACTCCTCCCAGCTATGATGCTTCTAACGGTACCACCTTTGCCGCAATCCCATACGATGCGGTGCTGGTGGTACCCTCAGAAGCAGCTGCAGCGGCGTATGAAGATGCCGGTTATCGCGATTATTTCGGCAGTATTGTAGTAGGCAAGTCTGGCGTAGTCACCAACGGTATCAACTGGGCGCTCTACCCCAATGACAATGGCTATACGCTTGAGATCAGTGGCAAGGGAGCAATGGTAGATTATGCGACCGAGAGTGCGGTGCCTTGGAGCAAATACAATGTAGGCGAGGACATCTTCAACAAGATCAACAAGGTGGTTGTGAAAGAGGGCATCACCCACATCGGCAGCTATTGTTTTGCCAATCTGGGATACTACCTCGGCATGGATGGTGCCATCGATGTGGAGGTGTCACTGCCATACAACCTGAAAACGATAGCAGCTGAGGCATTCACGTACTCTTACGGTCTGAAGAGTCTGGAGCTACCGAACTATGTGGAATCAATCGGAAATAGAGCATTCCATGGCTGCCATAACTTGGCCAGAATCGCCATCGACCAGTCCGGGGTCAGTGTCAAAGTCTACGACGTAAAGGGCAACTGCATCATCGCTAACAACGTAGTGGTTTATGGATGCTATACCGCCACAATTCCCGAAGGGGTAAAGTCTATCGGGTCGCACGCTTTTGCCGGACAAAAAAGGCTCAAGAGCATCACTATCCCAAGCAGCGTAGAGAGCATAAAGTATCTTGAAGAGGAGTTTGGTGCCTTCGCCTATTCGGCTTTGGAGTCTATCACCTTCGCAGAGGGCAGCCAATTGAAGTCTATCTCTCCATACGCATTCTTCTATTGCGAGTCGCTGAAGAGCATCGACCTGCCTAATTCCTTGACGACCATCGGTGACGGAGCGTTCCTGGAATGCTATGCACTGGAGTCAGTCACGCTGGGCAGTTCGGTAGAGACCATCGGCGCCTCGGCATTCAACTGTGCCCCTATC
>JAFOYZ010000122.1 GCA_017424485.1 Bacteroidaceae bacterium | reverse complement strand
AAGTGGATTGTCGTTATCGTAGCCATCCACAATGGTCTCATCCTCTTCGTGGGCTACTGGCTAGGTGAGCTGTCAGGCCTCCCGCGTCCCGACCGCCGCGCCATCACCATCGAGATGGGTATCCAGAACTCGGGTCTCGGACTCATCCTCCTGTTCAATCCCGCCATCTTCCCGCCCGAACTGCAGAATGGCGGTATGCTCATCGTCACCGCTTGGTGGGGCATCTGGCATATCATCGCGGGCCTTAGTGCCGCAGGCATCTTCCGCTTGCGCGACAGATATGTGTGGGCGAAGAGACAAAAAAAGGCTTAATACTTAATTCATATCCCCGTGCAAGTATACGATAAAAATTTCGCCTACACCCTACTGCGTATCTTTTGGGTGAACCCCATCATCAAGCTCTCGCTTCGTCGCCTGACGGTGAGGGGCAAGGAGAACCTGCCCAAGGACGGTGCCATCATCATCGGAAGCAACCACACCAGTGCATTGCTCGACCCCTTGGTGATCTTGCGTGCGATGAATCGTGCTACGGTCTTCATGACCCGTGCCGACATCTTCCGCCGTCCCCTCCTGCAGAAAGTGTTCACCTTCCTCAAGATGCTGCCCATCTTCCGCATCCGCGATGGCTACGCCGCCGTGAAGCAAAACGAGGAGATCATCGCCAAGTGCGTCAAGGTGCTCAAGCACCGCTACCCCCTGGCCCTCTTCCCCGAGGCCACACACCGTCCCAAGCACTCGCTACTGGGGCTGAGCAAAGGCATCTTCCACATCGCTCTTGAGGCCAACAAGAAGTTCGGCCACGAGTGCCCCGTCTACATCGTGCCCATGGGCCTCGAATATGGCCGCTACTTCCGCTACCGCAGCGGCGTGGTAGCCACTTATGGCGAGCCCATCAACGTCACCGAGTTTGTCAAAAAGCACGAAGGTGAGGTCACTCCCGCCCGCCTGCTCGCCATGCTGCGAGAGGAGCTCTCGGCCCGCATGAGCAAGCTCATCGCCTACGTTCCCGACACCGAGGACTACGATGCCCAGTGGGAGCTCACCAAGCTCTGCACCGCGCAGTGCCATCCCCTGTCGCCCGCCGAGCGCCTCACCCTCAACCAGGCCACCATCAAGCACCTGGTAGAGAAGAAGGGGACCGACACGCCCGAGGCCACCGCTGCCCTCTATGCCGATGCCGTAGCCTTCAAGAAGGAGCGCCGCCTGCACAAGATACATCCCTCGTCGACCAGCCATAAGCACCCGCTCATAGCCTCTATCGGCAACACCGTGGCGCTGCTTTGCGCACTCCCCTACTACCTCTTCTGCGCATTGGTTACCCTGCCCGCATGGCTGACATCGCACTTCATCGTGGGCAAGCTCAAGGACAAAGCTTTTTGCAACACCGCACGCCTGGGAGTGAACCTCGCCCTGTGGCCCTTGCTCATCATCATCTGGAGCATCGTGGCCCTGTGCACGCTGCCCCTCGTGCCCGCCCTGCTGGCTATCTTGCTGCTTATTCCCGCCGTAGCCTTCTTCTACGACTACAATGCCTTTGCATTGCACACCTTATCTGATTGGAAGTGGACAATGGCCAAGCACCTACATCCACGCCTCAAAGAGATCTTGAGACGCTGCAAGTAAACCGTACAAGACACATTATTAGAGAGAGAGAAGGCATCTTCTCTCTCTTTCTTTATGCACTGATGGATAAATAGCAGTATAGGGGACCTCCTCCCCCAAGCAAGCAGGGCAGGCTCCATGGAGCCTGCCCTGCCGGCAATGTATCATGTGCCGCCACGAGTGCGGCCTATGAGACAAACTTTTTTACTTGATCATCATCTTCTTACCATTGCTGATATAGAGACCTGCAGGAAGACCTTCAAGAGAGTCGGCCACCTTCTGACCGAAGATATTGTATACAGCAGTGGGAGCCATACCCTCGGTCACTACCTGCTCGATGCTGGTGACATCGTCGATCGACATGGAACCGTAGTAGTAGAGACGGAAATTGTCGAAGATGGTCCAGTAGGATGCAGCCGAACTGGTCTGACGGATACCGATCTTGAGGTCGTCAGCCTTTGTCTGGTTGAACAGAAGCGAGTTCTCGTAGTATCCCTTTGTAAAGTAAGCTGCACTTGAAGCCATGGTATTGGGTACATAGCCTGCGGGAGATGACACGCTCTTGTCGTCGCTATGCAGCTGGGACTTGCTTGCGCCCTCGGCCAGGTGGCAGAGCTTGGTGTTGGCCGTGCCAGCATAGAGGTAGGCCACTACGTTGTTCTTGCCGTTCTGGTAGTCGGCATAGGTAGCGGTGTATGAACCCGGACGATTGAAGCCCTTGGCCTTGAGGTCGTAGGTTCCTGCGGGCAGTGCAGCGATGGTCTGGTTGAAGTCGAATGTCTTCTCATAGAATTCCATGGCAGAGTTGGCAATGGTGCCGGCACCTGCCCATCCCTCACCAGTGGTGATAGCTGCATCGGCGATGAGGAAGGTGAGGTCGAACGGATTCTCCACGCTTGTGGGAGTCACGCTACCAAGGAAGTTCATACCGTCCTGACGAAGGCTCTTGCAAGCAGCCTGCAAAGTCTCGAGGGTGGCGGTGGCATCGGCGGCCACAGCCTCAGCGGCAGCGAGCGCCTCGTCGAGAGCTGCATCAGCACCGGTGACATCTTCGGTATGGGCGGTCTTGGCCATCGTGCGCAAGTTCTTGATGAGCTCCTTCAGTTCATTAACTACTGAGACACGTGCTGCCTCATCGAAGGCTTTTGTTTCGTCAGCGGTGAGAATCAGCCAGTGCTGGGCTGCTGCATCGGCAGCGATGTCGAAACTGGTGAGCGATACGTTGCCACCGGCCGAAGCGGTCATGGCATTGGCCCAGTCGCCTCCATTGGCGCGCAGTACCCAGTAGCCCCTCACGTTGATGGCCGATGCTCCGCTGCCTACCTTCACGTCTCTGCGACCTGTCATGAGGTGGAACTTCTCGGCACTGGTGGGTGTCTCGCGTGCTACGGTCTTGAAGGTAGAACCGCTGAGCGAGATGTATTGCCCTGTAGCAGCATTGCGCAACGAGTAGTGCTGTACCTTGGGGTCGAAGCTGAGATACCATGCAAAGTTGTCGTCGGCAGCTACATCGGCCGATGTAGCCTCGCTCCATTTCAGTACGGTACCCTCTACGGTGAGGTACGAGGTATTGAGACCATAGCTGGCGCTCTCGTTCTTGATGTAGTATTTCACTTCATCGTCGTGCTCGAAGGTGTAGGCGGGTGATGCGAAGGTACCACCTGTAGGCTGCAAGCCATCCTCGTGCATACCCTGGATGATGAGGGCGTTACCGTAGTAGAGGAAGGTAGAGCCATCGTCCTCGTGGGCTCCGTTGATACCGTAGGGCCACATGTGCATGCCGTCGCCGTGCATGGTTTCGGTGGTGTTGTTGTTCCAGAACTGGAGCACAGCATTGGCGCGTGTACCTGTCCAGTTACCACCCTGCATAATAGTGCCCCATGTCCAGTGGGTACCTACACCCACACCGTGAGCAGCCTCGTGCATGATGGTACCAGTGCGCTGGTACGATGCATTGGGGCCGATACGCATCCATCCGCCGTATGAGCAGTCGGCAGTGGGAGTACCCGAGCCGTAGTTACCAGTAAGATGGAAGCCGTGGAGACTCATGAACATGTTCCAGATATCCATACCGTAGCCCATAGCGCCTACGATACGGTCGTTCTCCTCGGCGCTACCGCCATAGTTCCATGACCATGTCATGCCACCCTTCGGGATGGTGACGATCTTGATCTGGTCGCCATAGGCCACCTGATAGCCGTCGGTCATCACGTAGGGGCGAGCATAGTATACGGTAGCCGGTGTCATGTTGTCCATGATGTAGATGCGGCCATTGTTCTCGAAGTAGCCTGTAGAGCGCTGGTCCTCGACGGTGGGGTTCTTCTCCGTAGCGTAGCAGAAGCCGGCCTCGCGCAACTTGGCGCCGTTGAGGTTATAGGTGAAGCGGCCGAATGCCATTACCGAACCACGGGCATAGCGTTTGTCGGTGTTGGTGATGGTGGGCACGGGGCCGGTAGGCTCGTTGAGCATGTAGCCGAAGGCTGCCTCGTCGAGCAATACAATCTGGTGAGCCAACTCCTCGAAGGTGGTAGCGCCATCGGCATAGGCTGCCTTGGCGGCATTGATGGCTGCGAGGAACTCCTCGGCACCGAGGCCCTGACCGTCGCCATACTGAGTCTCGGCCAGTTCAATAGCGGCCAAAAGCTCGGCATATGCATCGATAGACACCTGAGCAGCCTCGGCAGCCTCGCGCAACGGGGTAGACACCTTGATGTAACCGGCTGTAACGCCCTTGGCCAGTTCAGCCTGAGCAGCGGCAATGCAGGCCTGGAGGGTTTCCAGTGTAGCGGTGTGCATCTTCAAGTCGACGAGCGCAGCAGCGGCATCGATGTAGCGCTGGAGCTCGGCGGTGTAGTCGGCATCGCTGCCACCTACGTAGTAGAGGCGGAAATTATCCACTGAGAGCCAGTTACCGGTAGCGCCCTCGGCCACGAAGCCGATGGTGGCGTTGCTCTCGATGTTGACGAAGGTGAGGGTGTAGTCGTTGGTCTTGTCGACAGCCAGCTTGGTGTCGTTAGCCACGAGCCATGCGCCGCTCTGCGAAGCATTGGGAGTGTCCTCCTGAATATTCTGTGCACCTGCCACAAGCTGGTAGATACCCATATCCAAGCCCTGCACGATTTGCAAGGCTGATGCGTTGCCTACCTTGCCGCCGCGTCCGGTCCACTTCTCCAGGTAGTTGGTGCCGGCCTTGCGCTTGAACACGTCGTTGCCCTGGGTGGCCATGTCGGTGATGGTCCATCCCTCCTTCTGCTTCTCGAAGCTGGGGTTCACGATGAGATCAGTCTTATCGATGGGGTTCTCTACCGATGCATTGGCATAGCGGTAGCTCTTCATAGCCAGGAGCAACGCATCGGATGCCTCCTTCACATCCTTGTTGGTAGCCTCGGCATTGCCATACACCTCTGTGGCTGCAGCAATAGCGGCCTGCAGGTCGGCAGCACCTATACCCGTGCCATCGGCATAGAGGGCGGTAGCCTCATCGATGACAGCCTTCAGGCTGGCAGCCAGTTCGTCACGGCTCAGGCCCTTGTATACGAGGCGGAATCCCTGCCAGTTGACCCACTGTGCGCTGCTGGTCACGGCATACTTGATGGCCATGTTGCCTGCTGCGTCGACCACAATGTCGCGTGCCCATGCCATGGCATCGCCATGAGCGAGCGCCTGTCCGCACGACTGCATGCCGTTGGGCTCAATCTTGCCGTTGCGCGACACCCAGTTGTTGTCGGTAGCGTTGGTTACACCGTAGTCGATGGAGCCCATGAGCGGGGTCTTACCCGTATATTT
>JAFOYZ010000121.1 GCA_017424485.1 Bacteroidaceae bacterium | reverse complement strand
GTGGTCCTCGTCTGCCAATGGGTAGGCGTTGACGATGCTCTTACACTGACCATCTTCACCATGACGATGACGGTGATACTATGTCTCAAAAAAGGGATGCCCATCGATATCATCGCCGTGATGGTGATCGTGGTCAATGTGGTAGGCTTCGTGGTTGGTACCTTGGGTGCTGGAGTCATCCGTCATCTGGTTGATGTGGAGGTGGCAGCACGGCTTGTCTCTACTATGCTCACTACTGAGCTGCTGGGATGGACTCTCGTCTTGCTGTCGCGCCTTACCTATAAAGTAAATAGGGTGGAGGCCGATCTCTCACGGTCTGATTCGAAGTTGCGATGGACGTTTGCCATCGTCGGGGGCATATTGGCTTTGCGCGTAGGGGCTGCTATGCTTTTTTCCTCTCCCTTGTATGCCGGAACTAGTGTTATGGAGTATGCATGGGAGATTCTGTCAAGTTCGCCTGCATTTATCACCTATACCTGTATTACCATCATCTGTGTGAGGAGATTGCGCCGTCAAGGTAAAATTAGGCACAAGTCGCTGATGTGGTTCGGCTACGTGCTCTTTGTGGGAGTGGTATCGGCAGTAGGAGCGTGGTGCTTCAGTATTGCGCATGAGAAACCTGCGACCATTGCGGTAGATATGCATAACTATCTACGTTATTTCATTGCGTCGGTACTTGTGGAAACTACTATCTGTTGTATCGTGATATTGGTAGATATCGTGTTTGCTATACGGAAAACCATGCAACTTGAACGTGTGAGGGCAGCACAGGCGCAGTATCGTTATGCGACACTCAAGCAACAGGTCAATCCTCACTTCCTATTCAACTCGCTCAATACGCTTGACGGACTCGTATGCGAGCAGCGTACCGACCAGGCCAGCGACTACATACACAAACTGGCTCATATGTATCGTTATATGCTGCGATGCGAGGAGGAGGCGCTTGTTCCTCTGCGTGAGGAGATTGATTTCATACAGGAGTATGTGGCTTTGCAGAAGGTGAGGTTTGCTGAAGGATTTGAAGTAATGTACGATATCGCCGATGAGGCTATGCGGCGTATGGTGGTACCGTGTTCTGTGCAACTTCTTGTGGAGAATGCTCTCAAGCATAATGCGGTGAACGCAGCTAATCCGCTGCGTATTGCCATATCGACTAATGGGGAGCAACTTATAATAGAAAACAACGTATTGCCTAAATATACGCGGGCAGCATCGACTGGACTCGGACAGAAATATATACGCGAGCATTATCGCACCCTATCAGCACAAGATATGATTATTGATAGTACTGATGAGTTTTATCGGGTGGTAATACCGCTGCTTTAAGAATTGAAAATGGAAAATGGAGAATTAGGCTTGCCGGATGAGAACACACGAAGCGTGTACGAAGATGATAACGGAAACGAGAACTGCCTGTCGGACGGCAATTCATAATTCACAATTCATAACTCTCAACACAGATATGACCGTATTGATTATAGAAGATGAAATAATGGCACAGAACAACCTGATAAGAATGTTGGGACAGTACTGTGCCGATCTCACCGTGGTAGGAACAGCAACTTCGGTGGCTAGTGCAGTGGAGTGGTTGCAAGCTCCCTCTCACAAGGCTGATATATTATTTATGGATGTAGAATTGGCCGATGGCGTGTGCTTCGAGATTTTCCGCAAGGTAGATGTTGAGGGTAAGGTTATCATGACTACTGCCTACGATACTTATGCCATCAAGGCTTTTGAGGCTGGAAGCGTGGATTATCTACTCAAACCCATTGCACCTGAGGCCTTGCAGCGTGCCGTGTCACGTTGCCGTGCCCGGAGCGAAAAGCCTGATATGGATTCCGTGATGAACACCCTGGTAGAACCCAAACGTTATAGGGAGCGTCTGGTGGTTAAGTTCAATGACCGTATGGTCCCTGTGCCTACAACTGATATCGCCTATATATGCTCAGAGGAGAAATGCAACTATGTAGTTACCTCGGCTGCTTGTAGGTATATCCTTGATGCATCGCTCGATGTGGTGGCCGAAGTGCTCGACCCAGAGAAGTTCTTCAAGATTTCGCGTAGCTGTATCATAGCCTCAAAGGGCATCAAGAGTATAGTGAAGCATAATGGCCGCTTGCGCATAATCCCTTTTGTGGAGTCGCCCGTAGAACTCACCGTGAGCCGCTCTCGGGTAGATGATTTCATGGCTTGGCTTGAACGTTGACCTAGCCTACGCATTCCGTTAATCCAAGGTCTACTCAAAGTATCATCCCCTGATTCCACAAATCGGGGGATGATACTTTCTTCGCTCTGCAGAGATTAAGTAAACTTATCTCTGCTCTCGCTTATCGTCCACTTTAGTGGCAGTTGCCACAGAAGTGTCCTTTGCTCGGCATAGATTAAGTAAACTTATCTCTGCTCTCACTTATCGTCCACTTTGCTTTACGAGGCGGCCTACTAGGCGATTGAAGTCCTCATCCTCGAGGAGCTCTTCCAGCGTGAGGTGCATACGGTAGCGCCAATAGTGGTTGGAGTTGGCGGGTACAT
>JAFOYZ010000120.1 GCA_017424485.1 Bacteroidaceae bacterium | reverse complement strand
TGTCACGGCATCCACCATCAACTCTATCAGTGTGTTGATGATACGGAAACCTGCCAATTCGATGTCGAGCACGTCGCGCGAGCGGTAGATGCGGTCAACGGCCATCTCGCTGCAGTGTGCATAGGCATTGCAGCAGCGCTCAGGAGTGTGCTTGATGAGGCTTCCGTTGAAGGTGCCTGCCAGTATCTCTTCCTCGTGTGCCACGAAGGCCTCGGCGCAGGCTTCGATGAGGATGCCTATGACCTTGGAACGCAAGTAGGCTATCTGTTCGTTGCTATCGGTGACCAGTTTGAACGTGTCGGCTACGCGGGCGTGGCGATCCTCCTCGATGAAGGGCATCATCAGCGCTATGGTCTCGTCGCGGGTGAGTAACTTCAACTTGTAGGCATCCTCAAGGTCCATCAACTGATAACAGATGTCGTCGGCAGCCTCTACGAGGTATACCAGCGGGTGGCGGCAATACTTGAGCGGTTCGCCCTCGCCACTCAAGCGGATGAGCCCGAGGTGGTCGGCGATACGGGCAAAGGTATCGGCCTCGGTATGGAAGAATCCGAACTTGGGCTTGCCACCTGCATAGACCGATGAATAGGGATATTTCACGATGGCCGCCAGGGTGGAATAGGTGAGGGCAAAGCCTCCTTGGCGGCGTCCGTTGAACTGGTGGGTGAGTAAGCGGAAGGCATTGGCGTTACCTTCGAAGTGCACGATGTCGCTCCACTCCATATCAGAAAGTTGAGAACGTAGTTCCACCCCTTTCCCTTCTGAGAAGTAGGTCGATATGGCCCGCTCGCCAGAGTGACCGAAGGGAGGGTTGCCCAAGTCGTGGGCCAAACATGCTGCTGACACGATGTTGCCTATCTCTTCTACGGCTGTGCCACGTAGCTCAGGATGCTTGTCGGTGAGCATGTGACTCACGCGGTTGCCTAGCGAGCGTCCTACACACGAGACTTCCAGGCTGTGGGTGAGGCGGTTGTGCACGAATACACTACCTGGTAGAGGAAACACCTGCGTCTTGTTTTGCAGGCGGCGGAAGGGGGCCGAGAATACGAGTCGGTCATAGTCGCGCAGGAATTCGGAGCGCTCGTCGCTTCCCGCTCTATGCTGCGCCTCCATGCCGAGGCGCTGTGCTGATATGAGTCTGTTCCAATTCATACTGCAAAGATAGTGAAAAGCGACCGAATAGACAATGTGTATTTTTATAGAGCAGTAACTATCTTTACAATTTGTCGTAATCATCATGGATATTGGTGCCAGAAAGGAGGTCAAGACGCGCAGAAGGTAATTTTTATTACACTAAAAATGGGAGGTTGTAAAAAAATGAGTATATTTGCGTTTTAGAACATAAAAAAGATATTTATTGTGACGAAAGTACAGATAATCAATCGTGGGCATCATGCGTTGCCTGCTTATGCAACCGAACTGTCGGCAGGTATGGACCTGCGTGCTAACCTTAATGAACCTATTGTGCTAAAACCCTTGCAACGCTGCCTGGTGCCTACGGGACTCTTCATGGCTTTGCCCGAAGGATATGAGGCGCAGGTGCGCCCACGCAGCGGTCTGGCACTGAAGAAGGGTATCACAGTACTCAATTCGCCCGGAACCATTGATGCCGACTATCGTGGCGAGGTAGGTGTGATATTGGTGAACCTCTCGGCCGAAGAGTTTGTGATAGAGGATGGCGAACGCATAGCGCAGATGGTGGTGGCTCGCCACGAGCAGGTGGAGTGGGAGGCCGTAGAGGTGCTCTCTGAAACTGAGCGCGGAGCGGGCGGATTCGGACATACGGGAGTATGAGATGGATGCTAAGTCATATGACGAAGAAAAAGTATAATTGATAATTTAGGCGAGGTGTATCATTTCCGGTATATATGGTTGTTGTTGGCCATGCTGATCGTATCGTGTGGAACAGCACGGAAGACAGCGGTGAATCCCGAAGAGCGCGTGACACTATCCGTGGAGGATCAGCGCAGGTATGAGTATTACTACCTGGAGGCTGTAAAGCTGGAGCAGTTGGGACGTTACGACGAGGCGTTCGGCATGCTTACTCATTGCCTTGACATCTGTCCTACGGCTCCATCGGCGCTGTATAAGATGGCTACCTACTACTTCTTCCTGGGACAAAAAGACCATGCACTTGATGCATTGCTTCGTGCTGTAGAGGGAGAGCCCGACAATTATTGGTACAGGCAGACGCTGGCGTCGTACTATCAGACCAACCGCGAATATGATAAGGCTATAGCAGTGCTGGAGGAGATGCAGAAGCAGTTTCCCAAGCGCAATGGCGAACTATTGTCTGCATTGGTGGGGTTGTATAGTCATACACAGCAGTACGATAAGGTGATAGATGCATTGGCTCGCCTGGAGACACTCATAGGCAAGACTGAGGCTATCAGCATGGAGAAATCGCGCAACTACTTGCTTATGGGCGATAAGGAGGGTGCCTTTGGAGAGATGGAGGCACTAGCCGCTGAGTATCCCGAGAACAGCTACTACAGGGTGGTGCTGGCTAGCATGTATATGGATAATGGACGCGAGGGCGATGCGCTCCCCGTGTTGCAGGAGGTGTTAGTTGATGAACCAGATAATGGGGCAGCAAAGATAGCCATGGTGCAGTACTACAAGCAGATAGCCGATACGGTAGGGTATCATGCTATGATAGACTCAGTGCTGGTGACACCTGCTGTGGATGACGAGACGAAGGTAAAGATGATGGTGCAGCTCATCATGGACAAGACTGATAGCGTATATGTGATGCGGATGTTTGACCGGGCCATGAAGCAACCACAGCGTTCGGCCAAGCTTGGTCACGTATGTGTGCAGTATATGCTGACACATCATCAACCCGAAGAGCGTGTGCGTCCTATCTTGTTGCGTATGCTTGAGGTAGAGCCCGATCACGTTCAAGCCCGCTTGCAACTCCTGTCATATGCTGCCAAGCGCAACGACCTGGACGAGATGATTACGATATGCTCTACCGCTATAGATTATAGTCCCGAGATACTTGAGTTTTATTATTATAAGGCTGCTGCACTGTATCAGAAAGATAACCATGATGAGGCATTGCAGACCTATCGTATGGCAGCTAGGCAGATTACTAAGGACAGTAGTACCGAACTGGTATCGGACATCTTTGCGGCGATGGGCGACTTGTACAATGAGCAGGGCTTGCAGGAAGAGGCTTTCCTTTGCTATGACTCGGCGTTGGTGTATAACCCATCTAACGTGTTGGTGATGAACAACTACGCTTACAATCTATCCGAGAAGGGTATTCAACTGGAAAAGGCCGAGCAGATGGGCCTTCGTGCTATCAAGGCCGAACCCGAAAATGCCACCTACCTGGATACCTATGCTTGGGTATTGTATAAGCTGCAGCGATACGAAGAGGCACTAGAGTATATGGAGAAGGCGCTGGTGACTGATTCTGTGGATAGCGATGTGCTCTGGGAACATGCAGGAGATATATGCTATGCCCTTGGCGATAATGTCAAAGCATTGTTATATTGGGAGAAGGCATTGGAACTGCAACGGAAAGCCGAGGCAATAGACGAACAGTTAAAGAGGAAGATAAAGAAAATAAAGAAATAATCTGATAAAGAGAAACGTATGAAGAACAAGACTTTACAGTACAATACATGCAGTATGGCACGAAGCTGGCGAATGGTGTGTAACACCTTATGCATAGCAGTGGTGCTATGCACATTCAATGCTTGTCGCACATCGAAGAGAGCTGAAGAGGCCGCCTTGCAGAAACAGCTGCAACAAGCTGAGCGTGTGCAGAGTCTCTCTCGACCAGCCGAGGGTATGACAGACCTCACAGCAAAGATAGGGTTAGACCTTGATTATAACAGCCGTCCTGTATCGGTCAAGGGACGTCTCCGCATGAGGTATAATGAGGTGATACAACTCAATTTTACAGCCTTTGGGCTGATGGAAATCGCCTCTCTAGAGGTAAGGCCCGATGTAGTATACATTATTGATAAGGTAAACAAAAAGTATGTGAAGGCCAGCTACAACTCGGACATGCTGTCGAAGGCAGGCATTAACTTCTCTACCATTCAGGCACTCTTCTGGAATCGTCTCTTCGTGCCTGGCACCCAATCTGAGGTCGATGTGCGTGATGCCTTCTCGATGTATCAGTCGGGCACACAGCGGGTACTGCGTCCTAAACAGCAGGGATGGGTGAAGCATCATTTCTATACTGACGAGGATCTCATGCGTCTGGAGCAGACACAGATGAGTATCAGCTTTTACGAAGCCACGTGGCGATACGATATGTTTGATGATATCGATGGATATATGGTGCCTACCTCACATGACATCTCACTCTCGGGGGGATCTGCTGCATTGGGCGCACATATCACACTTAGCGGAGTGTCATGCTCAGACAAGTCGTGGAAGGTGGAAACCGATCTGTCACGCTACCAACAAGTAGATATTGAGGATTTGTTGTCTGTGTTAGGTTCGTTGCGATGAGAAGGGCCTTAAGCATCATTCTTGTGCTATTCTCCTTGGTCTGTGCCTATGCTCAGACCAACCCGAAGGTGAAGGAGATGGAGGGCCAGCGCAATAGGATAGAGCAGGAGATAGCAGAGTCAAAGCGATTATTGTCGTCATCACAGAAGGATATCGACGGCCAGCTTGCTCAACTCTCTGCGCTGACTGCACAGATAAAGAAACAGAAACAGTTTGTTGATCGCCTCGATGCCGATATTAGGGCTATAGACCGTGAACTGGCTAGTATAGAGGCGCAACTGAAGACGTTACAGATAGAACTGGAACGTCGACGTGAGCATTATGCGCATGCACTGCGATTGATGACGCACAAGAATACTTTTGAGAATCGCTTGATGTTTCTCCTCTCGGCCGAGTCGTTCAATCAAATGGTGCGTCGCACACGATATCTGCTCGAGTACTCAGGATTCCAGCAAAAGCAAGGAGAGGAACTCATGGGGAAGCAGAAGGAATTAGATGCAAAGCGTGCTGAGTTGAGCTCTACCAAAGAGGCCAAGAAGACGTTATTGGTCAAGCGGGTAGAGGAGAAGAAGGAGCTAGATCGACAAGAGGCCGAGCAACGGAAGATAGTCGACGGATTCAAGAAGAAGCAGACCGAGATACGAAAGCGTATAGCTGCACAGCAAAAAGAACGTGACAAACTGAACGACCAGATAAACCGCCTCATTGAGGAAGAGATTGCGGCGCAGGAGGCCGAATTACGTAAGAAAAATGGTGGCGATACTCCTTCCAAGGAGCAGGAAGCAGGCACTCCGATACCAGCCTATCGCGAGAGTGCTGCCGACAAGAAGTTGAGCGGGTCATTCCAAAGCAATAAGGGACATCTTCCCGTACCCATCACAGGACCTTATCTGATCACTTCGCATTATGGCATCAATTATGTGGAGGGCCTCAAGAATGTGAAGATCAACAATCATGGTATAGACTTACGCGGACACATGAACTGCCAGGCTAGGGCTGTATTTGATGGTACGGTGTCGGCTATCTTTGAGCACCCACAGATTCAGGGATCGTATATTGTGATGATACGTCATGGACAGTATATCTCAGCCTACTTCAACCTCTCGGAACTGAAAGTGAAGAAGGGGGAGAAGGTCAAGATCAATGAGCCTCTAGGTCTGATCAAAGCTGACGTGTCGGGGAACTATACCATGCAGTTCCAGTTGCGCAAAGACAAGGAGAGACTCAATCCCGAGCAGTGGATAGGGTTCTGAACAATTGCCCCCTCGGCGCATCGAGCGCGAGGGGGCAAAATCCTATGATTTATCGTCTTGTTAATCCTCCCAAGTACTATAAGGGTGCTTGCTGATGTATGCGTTGTAGTAGCGCTTGTCTCCAGTAACCTCCTTCCCTAGGAATGCAGGGCGGAAGAAATGCTCGTTTACATCGGAAAGCTCTATTTCGGCAAAGACGAGACCTTCGTTCTCGCCGTGAAACTCGTCTACCTCGATGATATGCTTACCATTCTTTACTAGATAGCGGGTTTTCTCTATACGTCCTGCACGGCAAAGATTAAACAGGTCACGAGCGTCTTGCAGACTGATCTCCTTCTCCCATTCGAAGCGGCTTATCCCGTCTGTTGATGGACCTTTGATGGTGATGTACCCTTTGTTGGCGCGAGTACGTACGCGTACAGTATGTCCGTGTCCGCTGCAGATGTAACCTTGCAGTATATCTGACTTGTCGTAAGCAATGCTTCGGTAGCTATCGTCGGTAACGAGGAACTTACGTTCTATCTCTTGCATTGTTCAAAGGGTTGCTAGGATATATAATAAAGCTTACTCTTCCTCCGAAGCAGAACTTGACATCAAGTATGATTTGATGAAACCATCAATCTTACCATCCATCACACCGCCTACATCTGAGGTTTGGTGTCCTGTGCGGTGGTCTTTCACGCGGCGATCGTCGAATACGTAGCTTCTGATCTGTGAACCCCACTCAATCTTCTTCTTGCCGGCCTCAACCTTAGCCTGCTCTTCCATGCGGTGTTGCAACTCGCGGTCGTAGAGTTGTGAACGCAATAGGCGCAAGGCGTTCTCCTTGTTTTTGGGTTGGTCACGTGTCTCGGTATTTTCGATCATGATCTCTTCCTGCACACCGGTATAAGGGTCTGTATATTGGTAGCGCAGGCGCACACCAGACTCTACCTTGTTTACGTTCTGGCCACCAGCTCCTCCGCTTCGGAATGTATCCCATGAGAGCAGGGCAGGGTTGATCTCAATCTCTATGCTGTCGTCGATGAGTGGAGTCACGAAGACAGAGGCAAATGAAGTCATGCGCTTTCCCTGTGCATTATAGGGCGATACACGTACGAGACGGTGTACACCATTTTCGCCTTTGAGATATCCGTAGGCGAAGGGACCTTCGAGCTCCATGGTCACAGTCTTGATGCCAGCCTCGTCGCCCTCCTGAAGGTTTGATACACGTAGCTTGTAGTTATTAGCTTCGGCCCAACGCATGTACATGCGCATGAGCATCGATGCCCAATCCTGTGCCTCAGTACCACCTGCTCCAGAGTTGATTTTGAGTACACAATCCATCTGATCGGCTTCCTGGCGCAACATATTTTTTAATTCCAATGCCTCGATGGCCTCCAAAGCAGTGGCATAGGCTGTGTCGAGCTCTTCTTCGGAGATGAGTTCGTCCTTGCAGAATTCGAAGGCTACCTCTACCTCATCGGCAAGGCTCTTCACTTGCTTGTATCCATCAATCCAAGACTGCAGGTCCTTTACTTTTTTCATCTGTGCCTCTGCCTTCTTGGCGTCGTCCCAGAATCCTGGGACTTGTGTGCGCAGTTGCTCCTCTTCTACCTGAATCAGTTTGTCCTCGATAGCCAGATAGCGGTTGAGCGCCTCTGTACGTTCCTTAATATCTTTCAGTTGGTCAAGTGTAATCATTTGATGTCTATTTATTCGGGCTGCAAAGGTACTGAATATTTGTCAATATTCCTATTATTTATTGTTACCGTTTCTTTGGTTTACGACGTGCCCATCCCTCCTCACTGAAGTCGGGCTCGGCTCCGCGTAAGGGGCGGTCGTCGTGTTGGAAGAACTGTTTCCAGTCATCTTTTTTCATGGGGCCACGCTTGTTGGTGTATCCGCGCTCTTCGCGTGAGGGCTTGGTACGTCCCTCCGAGGTGTCGCGTTTCTTGTTCTTCTTCTCGAATGGTTCGAAACCATCATGGAAATGGCCCATTTCATCGCGCTTTTTCGGTTTGCGCTGTCTGTTGTCCGTTGTCCGTTGTCTGTTGTCTGTAGACTGTTGCCCCATATCCTCTCCGGCCAACTCTACCACCACATGTTGTCCGTTCACATGAGCGTGGCTCAAGGCACGTGCCACGATGTCGGCTTGCTTTTCTGGGACTTCAAAGAAGGCGAAGTTTTGCATTAGGTCTATGCGTCCCATCTCAATGCGTTCGTGGCGAACATGGCGATTTACCAGGTCGATGATCTGCGAGGCATAGAATCCGTCACGCTTACCGCGGTTTACAAAGAAGCGGGCATAACCCTTCTCTGCTTTGCGGGGACCATCTCCCTTTTCGCGACGTTGGCGTGGCCCTTCCTCGCCTTTTGTCCGTTGTTTGTTGTCTTTTGTCCGTTGACCTCGTTCTATGACCTCCTCTGGTTCGGGGGCATTGTTGTAGTACTCCACAAATCGGCCAAATTCACGTGTCACTACGCGGCGGATGATATCTTCCTTGTCTAACCAGTCGAGCTTACGGTATATTGCGGGGAGGAATTCTGCAATGTCTTCCTCGCGCACTTCAGTCTTCTCGATGTCGTCGATTACCTTCCACAACTGCTTCTCACATATTTCCTTACCTGTAGGCAGTATTCCCTTGACAAACTCCTTGCCGATGACCTTTTCTATCTCACGCATGCGTCCACGCTCGCGTAAGTTGATGATGGCAATGGAGGTTCCTCGCTTGCCGGCACGTCCAGTGCGTCCACTTCGGTGAGTGTAGTTTTCGGTGTCGTCGGGGAGTCCGTAGTTGATTACGTGAGTGAGGTCGTCTACGTCGAGCCCGCGTGCTGCCACATCGGTTGCCACGAGTAGCTGTATGCGGCGTTTGCGGAATTTTTGCATCGTGAGGTCGCGCTGTTGTTGCGACAATTCACCATGCAGGGCATCGGCATTGTAGCCATCCTGTATGAGCTTGTCGGCAATCTCTTGTGTCTCCATGCGGGTGCGGCAGAAGATGATGCCATAGATGTTAGGGTAGTAGTCGGCAATACGCTTCAGTGCGAGATATTTGTCTTTGGCGTGTACCATATAATATACGTGGTTCACATTCTTGGCACCTTCGTTTTTGTTGCCAATCACGATTTCATGTGCGTCGGTGAGGTAGTTCTTGGCTATGGCAGCTATCTCCTTGCTCATCGTGGCAGAGAAGAGCAGTGTATTTCGGTCAGTGGGTACATCCTCGAGGATACGGTTTATACTATCGGTGAAGCCCATGTTGAGCATTTCGTCAGCTTCGTCGAGCACCACATCGCGTACAGTAGAGAGATTTACGACACCGCGTTCCATGAGGTCGATAAGTCGGCCCGGGGTAGCCACAATGATGTGTACGCCACGGCGTACGTTGCGTATTTGGTTCTCTATGGATGTGCCACCATACATAGGTACTACGCGCAATCCTTCCACATATTTGGAGAAAGAGGCGAGATCATCGGCAATCTGCAGACATAGCTCGCGGGTCGGACTCAGTATGAGTGCTTGCGCATAGGGTAGAGTGGGGTCTGCTTTCTGTATGATAGGCAAACCAAATGCTGCCGTTTTGCCAGTTCCGGTTTGGGCCAATGCTACGACGTCATTGCCATTACCCAACAGATAGGGAATCACCTCCTCTTGTACTGGCATGGGATGCTCGAATCCCAATTCACTGATGGCTCTGCATATCTCGGGCGTGACGCCCAACTCTTCAAATGTTCGCATACGTATCGTTGTTTACTTTTATGCGACAAAGATAATAAAAACGAGCGAATAAAACTTGTTTTATTTTCAGCGAGTGCAAATTATCTTCTTTGCGAAGCAATTAAGATGATAATTAAGAGCGAATAAAACTTGTTTTATTTTCAGCGAGTGCAAATTATCTTCTTCCCGATTGGCCAATTGTGAATTTGTTATTACTTTTGTAAGGATATCGCAAATTTTGTATGGCAAAAGAACTTAAAACACTTGTCAAGGATACAGCCATTTATGGCCTCAGCAGTATTGTGGGCCGATTTCTCAACTATCTCCTCGTTCCGCTTCATACGACGAAGATTGTTGCCGAGAGTGGTGGCTATGGTGTGGTGAGCAACGTGTATGCCTATACGGCTCTGCTCATGGCACTGCTCACCTTTGGTATGGAAACCACCTTCTTTCGCTTCTCCAATAAGGAGGGTGAAGATAGCCACAAGGTATATGGCACTACACTTTGGCTTGTGGGTGGAGTGAGCTTGCTGTTTGCTGTGCTTTGCCTTGTGTTCAATGCTCCTCTCAGTAGCATCATGGGGTATGCCGATCATCCCGAGTATATCGCTTGTATGACTACCATAGTGGCCTTCGATGCACTGCAGAGTATACTCTTTGCCCGTCTACGTGGTCAGCACCGCCCATGGAAGTTTATGGCACTGAAGATGTCGTTCATCCTTGCAAGCGTCTTGCTCAATGTCTTTGTCTTCCTTGGTGCGCCAGCCCTTTATGCAGTACATCCCGAGTGGATAGGTTGGTACAACCCCGATTACAGCGTTGGCTATATCTTCTTTATCAACCTTATCTGTACGGTGAGTGTTACCTTTGGTTTTATTCCCGAGCTGAAAGGCTTCGCTTATGGCTTCGATGGTGCTCTGGCTCGTCGTATGCTGCGCTATGCACTGCCTATCCTCGTGCTTAGCATTGCCGGCATACTCAATCAGGTGGCCGATAAGATAACCTATCGTTTCATTGTACCAGGTGTCGAAGGTGATATCCAATTGGGTATTTATGGTGCGTGTGCTAAGATTGCAATGATTATGGCATTGCTCACCCAAGCTTTCCGGTATGCTTATGAGCCATTTGTGTTTGGTAAGAGTCGCGACAAGGACAATAAAGAGATGTATGCGGTGACAATGAAGTTCTTCATCATTTTCACCTTGCTGGCTTTCCTTGCAGTGGTGTTCTATATGGATATCCTCAAGTACCTCATCGGTAGTAGCTATTGGGAGGGATTGCACGTGGTTCCTATTGTGATGATGGCCGAGATATTCATGGGCATATATTTCAACCTCTCGTTCTGGTACAAGCTGAAGGATGTTACCTATTGGGGAGCCATCATGTCGCTCATTGCCTGTGCAGTGCTGCTGGGTGTAAACTTTATCTTCGTGCCACGTTTTGGCTATGTGGCATGTGCGTGGGGCGGATTTGCTGGCTATGGCACAGCTATGCTGCTCTCCTACTTCATAGGCCAACGCTACTATCCCATACAGTACGATGTCAAGGGTATCGCTAAATATTTTGCCCTCGCTCTTGCTATGTTTGCCGTATTTAAGATGCTGCCCTATGATAATATGTGGTTGCGTTTGTCTGTGGGTACACTCTTACTGCTACTCTTTGTGGCCTATATCATCAAGTGTGACCTACCGCTGAAACAGATACCTTTTGTAAAACGATTTGTGCGATGAAAAGAATTCTATTTGTATGCCTTGGCAATATATGTAGGTCATGTACGGCCGAGGAGATTATGCGTGTGGTCCTCCAGCGTGAAGGCTTGGATAAGGTGGTAGAGGTCGACTCGGCCGGACTCATCAGCTATCATCAAGGAGAACAGGCCGACCCACGTATGCGCTCGCATGCTTCGCGTCGTGGATATCATATCACGCACTTGTCGCGTCCGGTGCGTATGACCGATTTCTACGATTTTGACCTTATTATCGGTATGGACGATAGTAATATCAGTCGCTTGCACGACCTTGCACCTAGTATCGAAGAGGAGGCAAAGATACATCGCATGACAGAATATTGTGTCAGCAAGGTTGCCGACCATGTGCCCGATCCTTACTATGGCGGCGCTCAAGGCTTCGAGAATGTAATAGATATTTTGGAAGATGCTTGCGAGGGCTTGCTTCAAAAGATAAAAGGTTAGCAAACTGCTAACCTTTTTGTCTTATGTAGGCTCCATCTCCTTAAAAGAACATAGCCGAATCTTCGCTGCCCCACATCTGCTTATAGTCCTGGGCAAGACCACCTTCGGCCGTCTCTTTATAGAGTGAGGGTAGGTCATGGCCAGTCTTCTTCATTACCTCCACCACCTTGTCAAATGACACGCGGTGTACGCCATCGGTAAACATGGCGTATGAGTTGGCATCCATGGCGCGGGCTGCAGCATAGGCATTACGCTCTATGCAAGGGATTTGTACCAGTCCGCATACCGGGTCACAAGTGAGTCCGAGGTGATGCTCGAGTCCCATCTCTGCAGCATATTCAATCTGCGATGGCAGTCCTCCGAAGAGTTGCGCTGCCGCTGCCGCTGCCATAGCGCAGGCTACGCCCACCTCGCCTTGACAACCCACCTCGGCGCCTGAGATTGAAGCGTTGGTCTTGACAATGTTGCCAAAGAGTCCGGCTGTAGCCAAGGCGCGTATGATACGCTGCTCTGAGAAGTTACGCGACTTGTACAGGTGGTACAATACTGCAGGCAGCACACCACACGAGCCACATGTGGGAGCGGTGACAATCTTTCCACCGGCTGCATTCTCCTCGCTTACGGCCAGAGCATAGGCGAAGAGCAGTCCTCGCGTACGCATCGATTGTTGGTATCCTTCGGCACGTACATAGTACAATGCTGCTTTACGACGCAGAGCGAGCGGACCAGGCAATACTCCCTCTTGTTCTAGACCACGCTGTACGGCCTCCTTCATTGTATTCCATACCTCGCGTAAGTAGTCCCAGATTTCGGGCCCTTCGCACTCCTCTACATATTCCCAGTAGCTCTTGCCCGTAGAGATACACCATGAGAGTATCTCTGTTGCAGTGCTCATATTATAGATGTGCTTGTGCTCTACGGCTTTTTGGCCCTCTTCGGCAAGTGCTCCTCCGCCTACGCTGTAGACTGTCCACTCTGCTGTCTGTTTGCCAGCTGCATCCAAAGCGCGGAATTTCATTCCGTTGGGGTGGAAGGGTAGAAATTGTTTGGGCTCCCATACGATGGTGGTGCGTTCCTCTCCCAATACATCTAGGATGGCTTGGTCGGTCATATGCCCCTTGCCAGTAGCAGCCAGGCTGCCATATAGGGTCACTTCGAAGTGTGTAGCCTCGGTGTTACGACTGAGAAATTGGGTTGCTGCATTGCGTGGTCCCATCGTGTGGCTGCTCGACGGGCCATGTCCTATGCGGTAGAGTTCTTTCAGTGTTATCATAAGGAAAATATATTTTGAGTGTGTAAAGGTACACTAAATTCCGCAAATTATACTATCTTTGTGCACAAAGAATGATTCCTATATGAAGAAATGCCTGCTTGTTCTGCTTGTTGTAATCACCGCGATACCTCTTTCTGCGCAGACAGTCCATGATACGATACGCCACGTGTCAAACTTCAAGGCTGGTGAACTTATCATGCCACTTTCGTTGATAGGTGCTGGCACATTAGGCTTTATCGAGCCTGTCAAGGACTCGCGGTATGAGGTGCGCGACTTTCTTCAAGAGTGGCGTGGAGATCATCGTGTCACCGTGGATGATTATTTGCAATATGTGCCTTTAGCCTCTGTATACGGACTCAGTCTGCTTGGTGCCGATGCTAAGCACAACTATGTGGACCGTACGCTTGAGCTGGCTACCTCATACGTCACTCTCGGCATTGTGGTCAATGCCATCAAGTATACTGTGCGTGAGCCTCGCCCCGATGGTTCAGCGTTCAATTCCTTCCCCTCGGGACATACTGCCACCACCTTTATGGGAGCTGAGCTAGTGCGCATCGAGTATGGCGACGACTCCCCCTGGTACTCTGTCGGTGCCTATACTATAGCTACCGCAGTGGGCGTATTGCGTGTATACAACAATCATCATTGGTTTACCGATGTGTTTGCCGGTGCAGGTATAGGTATCCTTAGCGCCCGTATAGGCTATTGGCTGCTGCCCTATACCCGTAAGGCTATGTATCGCCTCACGGGATGCGATGCTTTCGTATGCCCCTCAGTAAGCTATGAGGGTGCCACATTGGGTGTGGTGATGCGGTTCTAACACACCACTCTATACATCTTCCCTCTTTGAGGATTCCGATGAAATCGGGCTTTTTCTCACCTTCTCATACGTGCGATAGGGATATTCAGCTGTTCGCGGTATTTGGCGATGGTGCGACGAGCTATACGGAAGCCATGTTCGGCAAGAGCTCCCATGAGTTGTTCGTCGGTTAGGGGCGCTGTCTTGTCTTCATTGTCGACCAGTTGTTTAAGCAGGTTGTGTACCTCCTTGATTGATACCTCTTCACCCTCGTCCTTGGCTATGCCATCGCTGAAGAAGTAGCGGAGGGGGAAGATGCCGAAGTTGGTCTGTACATATTTGCTGATAGTGGCACGTGAGATTGTAGAGATGTCAAAGCCTGTAACCTCAGCTACATCCTTGAGGATGAGAGGACGCAGTAGCGAATCGTCGCCATCGAGGAAGAAGGGACGCTGTAGGTCGATGATGGCCTGCATGGTGGTGAGGAGGGTGTGCTCACGCTGTTGTATGGCATTGATAAATTCACGTGCCGACTCTATTTTCTGACGTAGGAATTGTGCGGCATTGCGACTGTCGGCATTGTCTGAGGCGGCCTGCTCACCCAACATCTGCATGAAGTCGTTGCTTACACGTAGGCGAGGTGTGTTCTGGTTGTTGAGGCTTAGGATAATCTCGTCGTCGAAGGTCTCTACGATGAAGTCGGGTACAATCTGTATGGTACCTCGCTCCAGACTCTCACCTAATGCACTTCCTGGGCGTGGGTTGAGCTTTATCAGTTCGGCAATGACTGCAGCTACCTTTTCGGCATTCCATCCAAGCTTGTCAGCTATCTTGTCCCAGTTCTTGCGGGTAAAGTCCTCATAGCACTGCTCCACGACCTGAATCTGCTGTTCGATGGCAGGTGTCGTCTCTTTGCGGCGAAGCTGTAGCAGTAGGCACTCTTGTAGGTTGCGTGCTCCTATGCCTGCGGGGTCAAATTGCTGTATAGCAAGTAATACCTCTTCGATAACATGGGTACTCACGTCGATGTCATAGTAGATGGCCAGTTCGTCAGCTATGCTGATGAGCGACTTGTGCAGCAGACCATCTTCATCGAGCGACCCTATCAGGTACTCGCCAATGGTAGTCTGCTCCTCGGTGAGAGATTGCTCGTGCAGTTGCTCGAGGAGATAGTCATAGAACGATTGGGTCGAGGCATACGAGAAGGCTTGTTGTTCAGCACTTTGTGGCAGACCATTAAGTTTGTAGTCGGGGATGTCGTCTTCGTTGCTGTAGTCACCCTTGATAAGGTCCTCATTGGTCTCGTGTCCGCTCTCCTCGCTGTAGTCTCCACTCTCTTCGTCGTGGGGTGCTGTCTCTAGGGCGGGGTTGTCTATTACCTCGCCGCGGACGCGCTCCTCCATCTCTACGGTGGTGAGCTGTAGCAAGCGTGCTACGAGTACCTGCAGCGGCGACAGACTTTGCGTCTGTACCATCTGCTGCCCTTGTATCTGTATCTGTGTCGATTTGCCTTTCATTGCTAGATGCTAATACTTGAAGCTGCTGCCTCCCAAGAACTCACGGAGTAGGGAGGTGGGGGGTAGATCATTGTCGGGGATAGACTCGAAGTATTGTAAGAACTTTTGTAGGCGGTAGGCCTCGCTGTATGCAGGGCAGTTCTCCTTTACTTGCTCTAGTATGGGTATGAGGTATCCCTTTAAGATGGCCAACTCAAACAACAGTGCCGAGTTGAACATGGCATCGGCATTTTCCTGGAAGGGGAATATCCATTTTTCTTCGCCCTTGCGTACACTGGGCCAGCGCGAGATGGTATCCTCGGCCGAGTATCCGCGATACTTGTAGTCGCGCAAGATACGGCGCAGCAGGCGGTTGTCGGTAGTGGGGATATAGTTGTGGTCATCGAGCATGATGCTGGTAAGGGCCGATACGTATATGTTGTATTTGTCTGCAGGGGCGATATGTTGGGTAAGCTCGGGGTTGAGGGCATGTATGCCTTCGATGATGAGTACGGTATTCTCGCTTATACGCAGTTTGCGGTCGGTGAGCAGGCGCTTTCCGATGGTGAAGTCAAACTTGGTGAGCTGCACCTCTTCGCCCATCAGCAAAGCATTGAGCTGTGCATTGAAGAAGGGGAGGTCGAGGGCATAGAGTGATTCGAAGTCATATTCGCCGTTCTCATCGAGTGGGGTTAGTTCGCGATCTACAAAATAGTCGTCAAGTGAGAGCGCTACAGGGCGCAGACCATTGGTCATGAGCTGTATGGAGAGGCGCTTGCTGAACGTGGTCTTTCCTGACGATGATGGTCCTGATATGAGTACAATCCGTGATTTACGCTGGTATATGTCGTCGGCAATGTGAGCGATACGCTTTTCTTGCAGTGCCTCGGCTACATTGATGAGGTCGGTGGCATGGCCTGTGTGGCAGGCAGTGTTGAAATCACCCACAGTGCTCACTCCGAGAATCTCTTGCCAGCTATGATGCACGTCAAATACATTCATCATCTTGTCTTGTCGTACGAGTTCCTCCAATATGTCAGGATTCTCGCGGTTGGGCACACGCAAGAGCAGCCCATCGTGATATTGCTGCAACTCGAAGAGGTGTATCTTGCCTGTCGAGGTGAGCAGGCTACCATAGTAGTAGTCTACCTTGTCATCCAATTTATAATAGGTGCAATAGAGCTTTCCTGTAGTTTCGAGCAGAGTTACCACGTCGTTGCGTCCTGCCTTGCTGAATACCTCAATGGCATGTTCGGTGGGGCCATTGATGCGGCGTATGGGTATGTTTGCCGCGATAATCTCTTGCATCCGATTTTTTACCGCATCAACGTCTGCTTGCGTCACTGAACGCCCGATGCGTAGGTTGCAGAAGTACCCTTTAGATACGGGATGTTCGATGATGATTTCCCCTTCGGGGTAAAGGTCTCCTATCGCTTTGGTGAGTACGAAGAAGAGGCTGCGTACATAGGTTCGCATACCCGAGTCAGATGTGATGTCAAGAAATTCCACATCTTTATGGTTGTAGACTCTAAATCCGAGTCCCTCCACTTTATTGTTTACTCGAGCGCTCACTGCGCCATATGGCATGTTCAGCGCTAGGGCGTCATAGATTTCCTGGAGGGTAGTGCCTGGGACACATTCCTGTATAGCACCATTGTTGAGGCAACGTATCTGTATCATGTGGTTTGTCCTTTTGCGTTTGCACAATCTCTGTAGGCAAAGATACGAATAAACGAGCGAGAAATATCAAGTTTACTTGAATATTTTTTACAGCAAGTGAAAGTATCTTCTTGGCGTAGCCATTAAGATACGAATAAACGAGCGAGAAATATCAAGTTTCAACGAGAGAATGTAGAAAAAATTTTTTTTTGTTCTACTGAGCGAGGCCGAAACTCAACGAGGTTAAGTTTCTTGGACAAGCCAAGTGCTAAGGCAGTCCTTGAATATTTTTTTTGCACTTAGCAAAGAGAGGTTCTTAATTAAAAATCAGCTTACCTATCCCCATTGCCGACAGCAGCACGAAACTGTAGCGTAGGGTTCGTCCGATAATCATGGCTATATTCGTGAGGAGAGGGTTCGAGCGCATGATGCCCAGTGTGACAAGGATGGCATCGCCCAGTATCGGCAGCCAGCAGAAGAGTCCCATCCATGGTCCCCAGCGGTTTACCAGTTGTCGGGCACGTTGCATATGTTGAGGCTTGATACGGAACAGTTGCTGCACCTTCTCGGGTGTAGTGATGCGTCCAATGTAGTAGCAGGTGACCCCTCCGAGTGAGTTCCCTGTGGCAGCATTTAGTAGCAGTATCCACGGATTGACACCTACGGCCACCAAGGCTATCATCACGGTCTCGCTGCTGAAGGGCAATATGCTGCCAGCAAGAAAGGCGGCAAAGAACATGCCTATAGGACCATAGTTGATCAGAATGTCGAGAAGCTGTTCCATACGTTGAGGCTGAGTATGAGCAGCCATATAATCAACAATGTGATGAGCCATATGTTTCGTCCACGACCTTTATTCTCGGCAACGAAAATTCCGTACCCAATGCTGGCGGTCAGTGTGATGAGGGTAGGCTGCATGGTTCCATATAGCGAGGGTAGGATCATCATACCGATGAGTAGGGTAGTCATATGCCCGATCTGCATGTTGTGTATGGCACGAGTCTTCACCTTTGTTGTCCCCGACAAAGTGTGATGTACGATTGCTGGTATGGTGAGCAGTATTACCCATCCCCATTGTACGGCTATCATCGGTACGGCGAGGGTGTCGCCTTCTCTGATAGGTACAAGTAGTGAGTCTGTCGCATAGGATGAGCCCACAATGAGCCTGTCTACGAAGGATTGGCCCAGATGAGTGTTGTCAGTGAGGAAGAGTATGCAGAATGCAACCCAATAGGGTACTATCACGCCTAGTAGGGAAGCGATGGCTGTGCGCACATGGAGCGATTGCATGAAACCGCAGCATAGAATCAGTATGGGTGCCAGGTAGAGTAGTTGTGGTGTAAAGATGCTGGCGATGCCCACCGAAGCAAATGCTGCGAAATAGCTACCCATAGCGGTGCGCTCGCGATAGGTTGTTGCCAGGATATGGTATGCGGCTACCATGAGCATGAGGCATAGTGTGCCCTCTTGCCAGGTGGCCAGTTGCGGGTTGATGGCACAGCACATGTAGAAGAGGGTAGTGGGGAAGGGCGACCTCCGACTGCTGGTGGTTGATCGCTCGCTATAGCTGCCCATCAGCACTCCGAAAATGAGGTATAGCAGCAGGTTAAGGTACGATAGCACCTCTCCGCTTCCGCTCTGCACAATCGTTTGTATCCATACACCTATACACAATAAGGCGGCAATTGCTGTTGCCACCTTACTATGTACGATGAAATGGGTAATCTTATTCATTGATAACCATCAACTCTCAACCCTCAACCCTCTTTCAGAGGATATCCTTTCCTATATCGCTGCGGCAATACATGTCGGTGAAGTGTAGTGCCTGTGCGTTCTTGAACGAGGTAGCCAATGCTTCCAATTGTGTGTCGCCATACGAACTTACGGCAATCACGCGGCCTCCGTTGGTCACCACTTGTCCGTCCTTAGTGGTGGTGCCGGCATGGAAGAGGTAGCTGCCCTCCACCTTGTCAAATCCTGTGATGGGGTATCCCTTCTTGTAGTCACCGGGGTAACCGCCCGATACGAGCATTACGCATACTGCTGCCCGTGGGTCAAATTCGATGACACGCTCATCGAGGTTGCCCTGAGCTACACCTTCGAAGAGATCTACGATGTCGCTCTTCAGACGCAGCATCACGCTCTCTGTCTCGGGATCTCCCATGCGCACATTATATTCTATTACCATGGGCTCGCCCTTCACGTTGATGAGGCCAAAGAAGATGAATCCCTTGTAGTCGATGCCCTCGGCAGCGAGGCCCTCCACGGTGGGGCGTACGATACGCTCCTCTACCTTCTGCATCCATGCAGCGTCAGCAAAGGGTACGGGTGATATCGAACCCATGCCGCCAGTGTTGAGGCCTGTATCGCCTTCGCCAATACGCTTGTAGTCCTTGGCTTCAGGTAGCAACTTGTAGTTCTTGCCATCGGTGAGAACGAATACCGAGCACTCTACACCACTGAGAAACTCCTCGATGACTACGCTAGCCGATGCTGAACCGAACATGCCACCCAGCATCTCGCACAACTCCTTCTCTGCCTCTTCGATGGTGGGGAGTATGAGTACACCCTTACCAGCACATAACCCGTCGGCTTTCAGCACATAAGGGGCTTCTAGAGTATGGAGGAAAGCGATACCCTCTTTCAAGGTCTCTTGAGTAAAGGTTTGGTATCGTGCGGTGGGGATACCATGGCGCATCATGAATGCCTTGGCAAAGTCCTTGCTACCCTCAAGTGTGGCGCCAGCCTTTGAGGGACCTATCACGGGTATTCCCTGTAGCTGCTCATCGTCGCGGAAGTAGTCGTAAATACCTTTTACCAGCGGATCCTCGGGGCCTACCACCACCATGTCGATGGCATTGGCCAGCACGAATGCCTTGATGCCCTCAAAGTCGGTAGCTGCAAGCGCTACATTTTCACCCACTTCGCCCGTACCGGCATTGCCGGGGGCAATATACAATTTCTCTACTTTCGGACTTTGGCTTATCTTCCAAGCCAGGGCATGTTCGCGTCCGCCGCTGCCCAATAATAATATTTTCATTGCTTTCACCATTTCTATATCAGGGAAATAGATTGTTTTCTCTTTCGCAGGGTACTCAGGTACTATATTTCTGACTCCAATTTCCATGTTGATTATAGTTGTAATCCAAATGAATGTACAAAAATAGCGCTTTTTCTTTATCTAATCGTAAGAATCTTCTTTAAATATATATGGTGTATCGAAAAAAAAGTATAGAATCCTGCTCTTCATCATTACATGCATTCGTCACTTTCGTTGTGAAAGTACTATCGTTCGCAGATAAATATGAAAACATGTTTTATATTTCGCTCACTTATTCGTACTTTTACAACTTTCGTTGTGAAAGTACTCATGCTCATTGCAAAAAGCCCAAGTAAAACTTTGCTTTTCATTCGCTTATTCGTACTTTTGTCTTCTGAATAACAAATAATAATAGGTATGAAAAAGTTTTTATTTTCTATGATGTCCGTAGTGGCTGCCACACTGATGCTCTCATCATGTGCCGGTAAGCGCAGCTACGAGACCGTCGACGGCGATCCTATGCAGAGCCGTATCTACACCTTGGACAATGGCCTGAAGGTGTACCTCACCGTGAATAAGGAGACACCGCGCATACAGACTTATATCCCTGTGCGTGTGGGCGGTAAGAACGACCCTGCCGAGACCACCGGCCTTGCCCACTATTTCGAGCACCTGATGTTCAAGGGCACCGAGAACTTCGGCACACAGAACTATGCCGAGGAGAAACCCTTGCTCGATCAGATCGAGGCCCTCTTCGAGGTATACCGCACCAAGACCGACGAGGCCGAGCGCACCGCCATCTACCGCCAGATCGATAGCCTCTCCTACGAGGCATCCAAGCTCTCTATCCCCAACGAGTACGACAAACTCATGGCAGCCATCGGCGCCGACGGCACCAATGCCTACACCAGCTTCGATGTCACCTGCTACATTGAGGATATCCCCGCCAATCAGCTTGAGAACTGGGCCAAGATACAGGCCGACCGTTTCAAGCACAATGTCATCCGCGGCTTCCATACCGAACTCGAGACCGTGTATGAGGAGAAGAATATGAGCCTCACCCGCGACAGCCGCAAGCTCACTGAAGCCATGTTCTCGGCACTGTTTACCCACCATCCCTACGGCACACAGACCGTGCTGGGCACCCAGGAGCATCTGAAGAATCCCTCCATCACCAACATCAAGAACTACTACAAGCAGTGGTACGTGCCCAACAATATGGCCATCTGTATGTCGGGCGACTTCGACTTCGATGAGGCTATGGATATCATCGAGAAGTACTTCGGCGATATGCGCCCCAACCCCGAGTTGCAGATGATGAGCTTCGAGCCCGAGGCCGAGATTACCGAACCCATCGTGCGCGAGGTATGGGGACTCGAGTCTGAGCGCGTAGCTCTCGCCTGGCGCTTCCCTGGTGCCGCATCTGACGAGGCACTCATGCTGAGCGTCATCAGCTCTATCATGAGCAATGGCCAGGCAGGTCTCATCGATCTCAACCTCATGCAAGAGCAGAAACTGCTCTCAGCCTACGCCTTCCCTTATGACCAGGCCGACTATACCGCCTATTTCATGCAGGGTGCGCCCAAGCAAGGACAGTCGCTCGATGAGGTCAAGGAGCTGTTGCTCGCCCAGATCGATGCTTTGCGTCGTGGCGAGTGGGACGAGTCGCTTCTCGCTGCCGGCATCGCCAACTATAAGCTACAGGTGCAGCAGATGCTCGAGGACAATGAGTCGCGTGCCGACCTCTTCGTCACCAGTTTCGTCAACGGACAGCCCTGGGCCGACGTCGTACACCGCGTAGAGCGTATGGAGCAGATTACCAAGGCCGATGTTGTAGCCTTTGCCAATGCCCACCTCAAGGACAACAACTACGCTATCGTATACAAGCGTCAGGGTCAAGACCTCGGTGTGAAGAAGATTGCCAAGCCCGCCATCACCCCCATCTTCATGAACCGCGATACCACCAGCGCCTTCCTTCGCCAGGTGCAGGCATCGGTAGTGGCCCCCATCGAACCCGTCTTCGTCGACTTCGATAAGGATATGAGCCGTGGCAACGCAGGCAACCTACCTCTATTATATAAGAAGAACGAGCTGAACGGCCTCTTCACTCTACAGTACATCTTCCCCTTCGGTGCCAATGAGGTGAAGAGCCTCTCTACTGCCCGCGACTACCTCGACTATCTGGGCACGTCAGATATGACGGCAGCTCAGATCAAGCAAGCTTTCTACAACCTCGCTTGCAGCTATCATATCGGTGTGTCAAATACACAGACCACCATCACCCTCAGCGGTTTGTCTGAGAACATGGCTGAGGCCATCGCCCTGCTCGAAAAGGTCATTGCCGATGCACAACCCAACGATGCAGCCTACCACAACCTCGTAGCCGATATCCTCAAGTCGCGCATCAATGGCAAGGCCAACCAAAACACCAATTTCACCCGCCTGCGCCAGTACGGTCTCTACGGACCCGTCAACCCCTCCAAGAATATTCTCAGCGAAAGCGAGCTCCGCAGCATGCAGCCCGCAGCGCTCATCAAGACCATCGCCCAGCTCCCCAGCTACGAGCATCGCGTACTCTACTACGGTCCCATGGCCATGGAAGAGGTGTCAGCTACGGTGACTAGCCTTCATAAGGTGCCCGCCACACTCCAGGCGATGCCTACGAACGATACCTTCCAGTACCAGCGTGCCGATGAAAACATCGTCTATATAGCTCCCTACGATGCCAATCAGATCTATATGTCGGCCGTATCCAATCAGGGCGACTCCTACGATGTTGCTAAGACCCCCATCATCACCCTCTACAACGAGTACTTTGGTGGTGGCATGAACAGCATCGTGTTCCAGGAGATGCGCGAGGCCCGCGGTTTGGCCTACAGTGCCTCAGCCCGTATGATAGAGCCTTGGCGCGTCGAGGATCCCGCCTACTATTGGACCTACATCGCCACGCAGAACGACAAGATGATCGATGCCCTCACCGCCTTCGATGAGATCATCAACCATATGCCCGTGAGCGAGCAAGCTTTCCACATCGCCAAGGAGGCCCTCATCGGCCGCTTGCGCACCGAGCGCATCACACGCGATCGTGTGCTCACCTACTACCTCGACCAAGAGGAGCTAGGCCTTACCGAGGATACCCGCCGCCAACTCTTTGAGGCCGTGCAGAGTATGACCCTTGCCGATGTGGTAGCCTACCAGCAGGCCAATGTCAAGGATCGCAAGTACATCACCTGCATCCTCGGTCGCGAAGCCGACCTCGACATGAAGTCGTTGGAGAAGTGGGGTAAGATTATCCGCCTCACCCCCGAAGATATCTTCGGATATTGATACCTCTATTTGATGCAAGGGTGCAAAAAACGCCCATTTCATCGGAGATATTATAGCAAGAGAGCCAAGGTGCGATACCTTGGCTCTCTTGCCGTTTTTTCTCTTGCTGCCACTACTGCTTGCTGTATTGGTAATGCAATATCTGTGCATCAGCATGTTGCGTCCTTTTATCTGTTCTATATTATAACCTTCTTCAAATAAGACAATGACCGTTTCCTTCATTGCCTTTGTGAAGACTGGTTTGCGTCCACGAAGTTTCAAATGTGTTCATATTTACGTGGACAAGATTGTTGTTGTAGACACCATTTCTCAGATCACAAATCTTGCGTAACTCACTATTGATGGTACTGGCGCTTACACCTATGGTCTTGACTATATCTTTTCTGCTCTTTCCTTCTTGAACATCAAAGAAATTTCATATCTTTGCTCTCGAGTTAAGTGTTTTATCTTTAAAGTTGATTTCGGTAGGAGGTTTGACGGAGTAAAGTAACCACTTTTATCCAATTAGTAGTGTATAGGAGGGAATTCTCCTCGCTGCTCACTGAAATTATCTCAGACCGAAAATCCGCTGCTTTTATTAGTTGAATTTGCGTGTTTTTACTTAAACTTATGGCTATTACAATGATGATGAAATATCTTCCTAAATGGAAGGCTTTAGGCCTTATTGCTGCAGTTTGTTGCAGCTACGTAGGCAGTGCGCAGACATTGCAAGAGTGGAACGATGTGACCGTTACCAGCCTTAACCGTCTGCCCGCCCGTACCTTGGATATTCCTATGGCATCGGCTGCCGATGCCAAGGAGGCTTATACACCGACCCATGCATTGGAGGCATCTCCCTATTTTCTGGGCCTCAATGGCACATGGAAGTTCCAGTGGGTAGCCGATCCCTCCCAGGCTAGCACAGCTTTCTTTGAGGATGCCTTCGATGCCTCCGGTTGGGAAGAGATTGATGTGCCCTCTACGTGGCAGGTCTATGGCATTCGCCATGGCAAGGAGTGGGACAAGCCGCTCTATGTGAATGCTGCATATCCCTTCACCTATGATGGCAATACATGGGATGTGATGGCCGACCGTCCCGATTGGTACAGCTACAACAACAAGATGAAGAACCCCGTGGGATCGTATCGCCGTGAGTTTATGTTGCCTGAGGAGTGGAAGGGACGCGATGTGATGCTCCGCTTCAATGGAGCCGGTCATGGCTACTACGTGTGGGTCAACGGCGAGTTTGTAGGCTATGCCGAGGATTCCTACCTGCCCAGTGAGTTTGACATCACCGACAAGTTGCGCCCAGGGAAAAACAATATTGCCGTGCGCGTATATCGTTTCACCAGCGGCTCCTTCCTCGAGTGTCAGGACTATTGGCGTATGACGGGTATCACCCGTGACGTGTACCTGTGGAGTGCTCCCAAGACACGTATCGATGACTTCTTCTTCCGTACTACAGCCTTGAAAGATGGTAATAGTGCTGCCGAGTCGGCCTTGACGGTAGCAGTCAGTGGCACGAAGATGAAGAAAGCCACTCTGGAGGCGCAGCTGCTTGATGGCAGTCGTGTGTTGGCAACACAGACAGCCTCTGTAACCACAGCTGGTGAGGTAGAGCTGACCTTCCCGACGGTAACGGGCATCACTGCATGGAGTGCCGAGAAGCCTCAGCTTTATGACCTGGTCATCTCACTGAAGCAGAAGGGCAAGGAGATTGATGTACGCGCCTTGAAGGTGGGTTTCCGTACGGTGGGTGTTCGTGAAGACGGTGCTCTGCTCGTCAATGGCAACAGAGTGGTGTTTCATGGTGTCAACCGACACAGCTTCAGCGAGAAGGGTGGTCGTACACTCACCAAGGCTGAGATTGAGACCGACCTTATGCAGATGAAGCGCCTCAATGTGAATGCTGTGCGTACAGCCCACTACCCCAACAATCCCTACCTCTATGACTTGGCCGACCGTTTGGGACTGTATGTGCTGGCTGAGGCCAATGTGGAGTGTCACGCTGCCCTTACACTCTCGCACAAGGTGGAGTTCCGCCCGGCAATGGTAGAGCGTTCGGTGCGTCAAGTACGTATGCTGCGTAACCATACCAGTATCATCATGTGGAGTGCCGGTAACGAGAGCGGTAACGGAGAGAACTTCAAGCATGTGATGGATACTATAGGAAAGATTGATGCTACACGCCTTACTCACTATGAGGGCAACAGCACCTGGAGCTCTGTCACAAGTACCATGTATGGTCCCTTGGGCTTGATGGAGAATATTGCGCGTACACGCCTTGCTGAGTACAAGCAAGGGAAGACAGGCATTCGTCCTCATGTACAGTGCGAAAACACGCATGCCATGGGTAACTCGATGGGCAACCAGCGCGAGTTCTACAACATCTACGAGAACTATCCTGCCATGGCCGGTGAGTTTGTATGGGACTGGAAAGACCAGGGCTTGAAGGTAAGCGCAACCAATGCTCCCATGAAGTTTGAGGCTTTGGGCCGTAAGGGACAGGCCGATGTGGTATCAATCCTTGATATCTCTAAGGGGGAATACTGGGCCTACGGAGGCGACTTCGGTGACCGCCCCAGCGACAACAACTTCTGCTGCAATGGTGTGGTACTGGCCGACAACTCACCCACGGCGAAGAGCTTTGAGATGAAGAAGATATATCAGCCGCTCGATTTCGTGATGAAAGACAGTGCAAATGCCGTGTTTACACTTAAGAGCAAGCTCCAGCAGCGCGTGCTCGATGACCTGAACGTGAGCTATGTACTGCTCGAAGACGGTATGGAGATAGCTCGTGGCGATATCAAGGATGTGGTGCTTGGAGTAGGACAGACACGTGATGTGACACTTGCCAAGGCAAAAGCATTGGTGACAGCACCTCAGCATCCCGAAGCAGAGTATCATATCCGTTTTATCGCTACCCAGAAAGAGGATACCGAGTGGGCGAAAGCTGGTTTCGAGGTGGCTTCCGAACAGATTCTTCTGCGTGCAGCCACAGATCGCAAGCCCTATGAGGCTTTGGGTGGCGGTAAGTTGCAGATTACCGAGACAGACAATGCCGTGACCATCACCGGTGACCACTTCAGCGTGGCCTTTGTTGACGGACTGTTGACAGCCTACACCGTGAATGGCAAGAATATGCTGGCTGCACCGCTGACCCTTCAGGTATTCCGCCTGCCTACCGACAATGAGCGTGGCCGTACAGGTACCTACGACCGTATGGGTATCCGTAAACTCGACTTCACTCCCGGCAAGCTGGAGGTAACAGCATCCAAGGACAAGCAGAGCGCTACGGTTGTAGCTGTCAACTCGTATGCTTCAAGTGGTAATAATCGTTTCACTGTGCGTCAGACTGTGGATGTGCTAGCCGATGGTGTACTCATTGTCAATGCTACGGTAGATCCGCTGCCCAAGGGTAGTGAACTTCCCCGTCTGGGATTGCGTGCCGAACTGCCTAAGGAGTATGAGAACATGATATGGCTGGGACGTGGCCCGCACGACAGCTATGCCGACCGCAAGGAATCGGCCTTCGTGGGTTTGCACCACAGCCGTGTGAGTGAGGAATGGACCAACTACGTACTGCCACAGGAGCAAGGAAACAAAGAGGAGGTACGATGGATAGCCATTACTGACGATGCAGGTAAGGGCCTTATGGTAGTGGCTCCTGAGCAGATAGCTGCCAGTGCAGGGCATTGGCGCCCCGAGGACAACTACATCGATGGCGGTAACCGCAAGAAACACCCTTGCGAAGTGGACTTCTGTGAGCAGACAATCCTCAATATCGATGCCTATAACCGTGCTCTGGGTAACGGAAGCTGTGGTCCCGATGTGATAGAGAAGTACCGTGTAGCCTCGGCCAAGGCACATCTCAACTTCTTGCTGATGCCTATCTCTGAGCGCAGTACAGACCGCCAGCTGGCCACACGTGCACGTGTGATCTCTCCCGTATGCTCGCCTGCCTCTATCCTTTCTGATAAGGACGTGGTTACTATGTCATGCACTACTCCTGGTGCCACTATCCACTACAGCATTGATGGCGGCAAGGAGCAGGTGTACACAGCGCCGTTCAGTCTGGTTGATGGCGGTACAGTACGTGCCTACACCACATCGCCCGATCGCCGTCCCAGCCCTATAAGCGAGGAGAGCATTGGCGCATACATCAGCAAGAAGACATGGCGTGTGGTAAGCTATAGCAGTCAGCAGAGTGAGGGTGGTGAAGGTGCCAAGAACACGATTGATGAGAACCCCGGCAGCATCTGGCACACACAGTACTCTCCCACCACGCCCAAGTGTCCACACGAGGTCGTAGTGGACATGGGACAGAGCTATCGTGTGGCTCGCTTCCTGTATCAGGGTCGCCAGGACATGACTAATGGTCGTGTTGCACGCTATGAGTTCTATGTGAGCGACAACTTGGGTGATTGGGGAGAGCCCGTATGCAAGGGGAGTCTGGAGAGTTCAACCAATGTGCAGGAGATCGAGATCGCATCACCGAAGAATGGTCGTTACTTCCGCTTCGTAGCCCTCTCTACCCACGACGGCATGCAGTATGTGTCTACAGCCGAATTGGGAATTGTTCCTGCGAGAGAACCCAAGCAGGCTCCTAAGAACCGTAAAAGATAATACAGTATGATGTTTAGGAAATCCATATTAGCCGCATGGCTGGCCACCTGTAGCCTGTGCATTGCAGCACAGGAGGTGGTCAGCAGCGACCAATGGGCTGCTATCGATGCCTTGGGACGCACGGTAGGCCGCTACGACGGCACGAAACAGGACAAGCAAGTGTTTATGTTCTATTGGACCTGGCATCAGCGCCACGAGGCCAAGGGTACTATGGTCAAGGACAATTCGGAAATCCTGCGCCGATATCCTGAGGCACGATACGACGCCGACCATCCTGCCTGGACGGAGAATACTTGTGGCAACTACTACTGGGGCGAACCGATTTTCGGATATTACCGTACGACCGATGCCTGGGTGTCGCGCAAGCATGCCGAGCTGCTGGCCGACGCCAAGGTCGACGGTGTGTTCTTCGACTGCACCAATGCCACCGCCACCTGGGATGCCAGCACCGATACGTTGTTGGCCGCTTGGAGCCAGGCGCAGAAAGATGGAGTACGGGTACCCAAGATTGCCTTCCTGCTTCCTTTCTCACCTGACAAGAATTCGCTGACATCGCTTCGCCATCTCTATGAGCGTCTCTATAGCAAGGGATTATATAAAGATCTTTGGCTCTACTGGGAGGGTAAGCCTGTCATCATGGCCTATCCCAACAATCTGACCAATAGCGATCAGGACCGAGCCATCAGAGAGTTCTTTACTTTCCGCCCCGGACAACCCGACTATGTGGATGGCCCCAATCCCAACTACCCCAACCAATGGGGTTGGCTGGAAAACTATCCTCAGCATGGCTACGTACCCCAGTCCGATGGAACTTACGAACTCGTCACTGTGGGCATTGCACAGAATGCTTGTCCCGAGACCAAGGGGCACTGCAGTGCATTCAACAAGCCAGGGGCACACACCCGCAGCTATTCCTATACCAAGGGTTTTGATCCTCGTCGCGACGGGTATCTCTATGGTTGGAACTTTGCCGAGCAGTGGGAACGTGCCTACGAGCTGAATCCTAAGGCCGTGTTCATCACGGGATGGAACGAGTGGATAGCGGGCAAGTATAGCCCCAAGAACTCACCCTGGACGGGCGAACCCTTCTCGTTTGTAGACCAGTTCGACTCTGATCACAGCCGCGACATCGAACCTGTGAAGACCTGGGGAGACTATGGTGATGTATATTACCTGCAACTGGTAGATCGCGTGCGTAAGTTCAAGGGTACAGAACCTATACAGAAACCCTCAGCCCCTGTCACCTTGAAAATGGGTCAGTGGTCGATGTGGAACGATGTGCATCCTTACTATGCCAGTTACCGTGGCAATACCCGCCCTCGTGACGCCAAAGGCTCATGCCAATACCATTATACCAACACTACGGGGCGCAATGACATCGTCGGTGCACGCGTAGCACGTGATGAGGATTATGTATACTTTTATGTAGAGACTGCCGATAGGCTCACTCCACAGACCGATGCAGCATGGATGCGCCTGTTTATCGATATCGACCGCGACAAGCTTACGGGTTGGCAGGGCTACGACTTTATCGTCAACTACCAGTCTCCCAAGGGGACTACAGCTTATGTGCAACGTAGTCATCAGAACAAATGGATATGGCACCCCTGCGGTGAGGCACAGATGCGTGTCGATGGTGCACGTATGATGCTTCGCATACCGCGTGAACTGCTAGGTGTCAATGGTGAGACTCTCAACTTTGAGTTTAAGTGGAGCGATAACATGCAAGATGAAGGTAACCTGATGGACTTCTATGTCAATGGCGATGTTGCACCAGGCGGACGGTTCAACTATGTATTCTCCGAATGGTGAACAGAGAGCGTCATTTTTTCTCACCTATAATCGATAAATCAAAAATAAACGTTATATTTGTCGAATAATAATGCATATCTCAATGTATCACTCTAATGGATGCATATGCTATGAAAGAAAGGAAATTTATATCTGTACTGCTTGCCCTATTGTGTGTGGCAACAGGTATTATGGCACAGTCGCCAGAGGGTTCATATGCCCGCCGCTTTGCCGACTCAGAGATGGCACGATTCCCCGAGGCATGGCAGCTCGACCACGGCAAGCGGCTCTTTTTCGGATACTCCCAGGGAGTGGGTTGCATGGCTATGCTACGCATGTGGAAAGCCACGGGCGACGACACCTATTATAACTACGTACATCAATGGGCCGACTCGCTCATCAACAACGAGGGAGAAATACATCTATATACGCCCGAGACATACAATATAGACTTCATCAATTCAGGGAAGGTACTCTTCGACATCTACCAGACGACGGGTGATACAAAGTACAAGAAAGCGATGGACAGGCTTATCAAGCAGCTGCGCAACCATCCGCGTACACATGTGGGGGGCTATTGGCACAAGTTGTGCTACCCGCACCAGATGTGGCTCGATGGCATCTATATGGGTTCGCCCTTCATGGCGCAGTATGGACGCGAGTTCAACAAGCCTGAGTGGATTGATGAGGCAGTCAAGCAGATTACTTTATGCCATACCTATACTTATGACAAGTCTACCGGTCTGTATCATCACGCTTGGGACGAGAGCCGCAACCAGCGGTGGGCCAATAAGGAGACAGGCACATCTCCCAACTTTTGGGGACGTAGCATAGGGTGGTGGTTCATGGCATTGGTAGACGTGCTCGACTTCATTCCCGAGGAGCATGAAGGACGTGCACGCATCATCGGCTATATACAGGGATTGGCCGATGTGTTGCCCCGATATCAGCGCGATGGATTATGGTATCAGGTTATCGATTGTCCCGAGCGCGAAGGCAACTACCCCGAGGCATCGGTGACTACACAGTGTATGTATGCCTATGCTAAGGCCGTCAATAAGGGGTATCTAGACAAACGTTACCGTAAAGTAGCCATGCGTGCCTTCAAGGGTCTGAAGGAGAATCTACTGATAGAGAATGCCGATGGCACGCTCACGCTTACTCGCTGCTGCCAAGTGGGCGGATTGGGTGGTAATCCTTACCGTGATGGTAGCTACGAATACTATATAGGCGAGAAGATACGCGACAATGACGCCAAGGCCACTGGCCCATTCATCATGGGCTGCCTAGAGCTGGGAATGTGATTATTGCTTCGGGACGCTACTTCAATGAGATGCTTTGCACCTGGATGGTATTGTCGAAGAAGATAGAGGCATACTGCTTGAAGATATCGCCCGACTCAGTAGTGAGGAAGCGGCAGCTGCCTTGCTTAGTGCATAGCTCATCCATCTCTGGATGACGCTCGAGGTAATTGATAAGACTCTTGCTGACATATTCGCCTTGTGTGATGACACGGATATGAGAAGGCGTGTATTGGCGAATCTTATCGTACAAGATGGGATAGTGCGTGCACCCGAGGATGATGGTGTCAATCTGGCCATCTCTGGTCAAGAGATTATCGATGTGGCGCTTTACAAAGTAGTCGGCGCCATCACTTTGACCTTCGCCACATTCTACCAGAGGTACCCAGATAGGGCATGCCTCACCGCTGACAGTGATGTCGGGAAAGAGTTTCTTGATCTCTAAGGGGTATGACTGCGACTTGATGGTGCCTGACGTGGCGAGGATGCCTACGTGGCGTGTCTCGGTAATCTGATCAAGATACTCTACAGTGGGGCGTATGATTCCTAATACACGTTTGCGAGGGTCTATCTTGGGAAGGTCAATCTGCTGTATGGTACGTAGCGCCTTAGCCGATGCTGTGTTACAGGCAAGAATGACGAGTTGGCATCCCATGTCAAACAAGGTCCTGACGGCTTGTGACGTAAATTCATATACCACCTCGAAAGAGCGTGTACCATAGGGAGTACGCGCATTATCGCCGAGGTAGAGGAAGTCATACTGGGGCATACGCTCACGTATCTGCGACAGAATGGTGAGTCCGCCATAACCAGAATCAAAAATGCCAATAGGACCAGGTGACATGGAATGTGATAGTGAGGGTTATTGTTCGATATGGAGTTCTCTCTTCAGCAGGATGGTGATATCCTTGCCGTTATTGGGATTGATGGCGATATAAGCACGATCGTCAGTGTTGAGGATGTAGTCGTAACCTTTCTCAACGCAAACCTTCATGGCTGCAGAATCGACCTTCTCGTAAAGAGGCTTCATCATCTCATGGCGTGCTTCACGCATAGTACGGTTTACTTCATCTTTGAATTCAATGGACTTTTCCATCAGTTCTTGCAACTCTTTGTGACGTTTCATGCGGATGTTGTCAGGAAACAGACTCTGATCTTCGATGAAATCGGCATATTTTTGGTTGAACTCACGATCTGAGCGCTCAATCTCAGCCTCGTACTTAGCCTGCAACTCATCGAGATGGGTCATCACAAGACTATATTCAGGGAGTAATTTGAGAATCTCTCTGTAGCTGGTATATCCAAATTTTGATTGTGCCGTTGCGCTCAACGTCACGAGTGCAAGGAGTAGTAGAATGTTTCTTTTCATAATCAGTGTAGGCTTTGCGATTTCCCTATAGGTGGATAATTTGATTCTGAGTGAAGCGAAGGCCCCGAATATCGAGACGCTTGGCTTCACTCAGAATATGTGTTAGGTTAGTAGCTTACTTAATGCCAAGCTTAGCCTTTACCTGTGCGGTAACATCGGTGCTGAGAGTCTCGCTGATGTAGGGGATGCCGCTAGCCACATCGAAGATGTAGAGGTAGCCGCCAGCAACGCCAACCTCCTTGATTGCCTTGGTAATCTTCTCGGTGAGAGCAGCCATCTTCTCTTGTGAAGCTTGTGCAAGTTCTTGCTGTGACTGCTGGTAGTACTGCTGCATACGGCCATAGAGCTCCTGCAACTCCTGCTCGCGACGCTGCTGGATGTTGGCAGGCAAGGTAGCCTTCTGTGCTTCGTACTCCTCGCTCTTCTTAGAGAGTTCAGTCTCCATCATCTTGAGCTCATCTGAGTATTGCTTCTCCAGTTTCTGAAGTTCGGTTTGTGCTGCGGTGTACTCGGGCATCACCTGGATGATGTCGGCTGAATTCAAGTGACCGAATTTCTGTGCAAAAATTGCAAGGGGGGCCATCAAGAAGAGGATGGCAATAAGTTTCTTGTTCATGATTGTAATATAGTTAAATAGTTAATAATTGTCGTTTGCTGATGCAAAGTTAATGTATGGCATGATAAATTGCAAGTTTACTTGCTTTTAATTGGCATATCCGAGCTTTACCAGCACCTCGTTACTGATATCTATTTTAGGTGAGGCATAGATGATACTAGCTGCTGAAGCGCGGTCTACGACTACGGAATAGCCTTTGGCATCGGAAACCTCTTTTACAGCAGTGTAAATCTCGTCTTGGATGGGAGCCATAAGGCTCTCACGTTTTTTATAGAGTTCACCTTCAGGACCGAAGTATTTGCGTTTTAGCTCTTGTGCCTCTTTCTCCTTGCCTACAATTTCTTCTTCCTTCTTGTTCTTCTGCTCTGCAGAGAGGAAGACAGCCTCGCTCTGGTAGTTTTTGTAGAGGGTTTGCGCCTCAAGTGCTACGGCCTCTACCTCGCTCTGCCAACGTTTGGAGAGTTGGTTGAGCTGTTCGTTAGCACGCTCATAGGCAGGGATGTTCTTGAGGATATATTCCATGTCGATGAGTGCAAACTTCTGTGCGTTAGCAGCCAAGCACACCATGCAGAGCAGCGCTGTCATCAAGAGATTCTTTTTCATAACTCAGGGAATTAATTTTCAATTTTTAATTTTAAACTTTCAATTCATCAAAACTCCTGTCCGAGGATAAAGTGGAATTGGCTTCCGCTTGAGACGGTGCTACCGTTTATCTTATCGAAACCATAGGCCCAGTCAATACCCATCAGACCAATCATCGGGAGGAAGATACGTACACCTACACCTGCCGAACGCTTCATGTCGAAGGGGTTGAACTTTCTCACATCGGTCCATGCGTTACCACCTTCCAGGAAGGCAAGGGCATAGATCTGAGTAGAGTTCTCAAACATCAACGGATAACGTAACTCCATGGCGAAGCGCGAGTAGGCATAGCCTTCCTGTCCCATAGGGGTGAGTGCTCCATTGTCGTAACCGCGCAGGGCCACCATATCGGTGTAGTAGTTGTATGAGTATCCGCTCATACCATCACCACCCACGAAGAAGGTCTCAAAGGGCGACTTCTTATACTTGTTGTAGTGACCGAGGAGTCCGAAGTCGGCACGTGCCATCAAGACAAGACACTTCTGGCCATTGGTGAGGGCGGTGTAGAACTTACTCTTAAATTTCCACTTGTGGTATTCAATCCAGTTGTAACGTTTGCGCAGACTAGCGTTGTAGTTAGCATCGGTTCCTTTCACCTCGCTCAGGCTCTTATAGTCGATACCATCGAAGAGCGAATAAGGGGGAGTGAGCGATACGTTGAAGCTAATCTCAGAACCCTGTCTCGGGAAGATGGGATTGTCAATCGAGCTACGTCCAAGGTTAAGAGAAAGACTTATACTGTTGCTACTACCATTGTTAATGATGAAGTACTCCCAGTTGTTGAGGTCGTATCGAGTATAAGACAGTTCACCATAGAGAGTGAAGTAGTCGTCGGGCCAATGCAGACGCTTACCCCAACCTAGCGACAGGCCATACATACGCAAGTATTTATCAGGGTCGTAGTATGACTCATAGTTGTTGTAGTAGTTATTGTAGTTGCCATAGCCATAACCATACAGACTATTGTAGTAGTTGTTCATCATCGCTGTGTTGTAGAAGTTGTTGTTCAGTCCGGTCGACAGCGAGAAGAATGCGTTCACAGAGAATGAGTTAGGGCGTTTGCCTCCAAACCATGGGTCGAAGAACGAAATGTTGTATGATTGGTAGTAACTACCGTTGGTCTGACCACTGATAGTAAAGGTCTGTCCATCACCTTGAGGAATGAAAGCACGGTAGTTGTCTGACTTATGGAAAAGGTTATACATGGAGAAGTTGGTAAACTTCAGAGCAATCTTACCTATCACACCAGTTTGACCATAACCTAGCGAGAACTCTACCTGGTCGTTGTTCTTTGACTCGAGCATCCAGTTAATGTCTACCGTACCATTGGCCAAGTCGGGCTGCACATCGGGAGCGATAGCCTCGGGGTTGAAGTGTCCCATCTGCTGTATCTCACGAGCTGAGCGCATGAGGGCATCCTTGCTGAAGAGGTCACCAGGCTTGGTCATCAACTCACGGCGCACAACATTCTCATATAGACGATCGTTACCGGCAATGCGCACACGGTTGATTGTGGCTTGCGGACCTTCGAGAACGCGCATCTCAAGGTCTACAGAGTCAGTAGTGACATTAACCTCTACAGGTTCGACGCGAGCAAAGACATAACCATTATTATAATATAGGTTACCGATGGCATCATCATCTACATTGATGCGTTCCTCAAGCATCTTCTGGTTGTATACGTCACCAGGCTTCATGCGCAACACTTCTGCGAGTCCTTCAGAGTCGTATACGGTATTGCCCACCCAATTGATGTTGCGGATATGATACTGATCACCCTCTTCGACCTGGATATACACGTCGACCGTCTTGTCATCAAAGGTTACTACAGAGTCAACCACGATATGAGCATCGCGGTATCCGTGCTCATTGTATTTGGCTATGAGAAGCTGTTTATCCTCCTCGTAAAGGTTGTCGATAAACTTCTTCGGGCGGAACAGGTGTCGCCAGTTGCCCTTCTCATTGGTTTTCTTCATCGCCCACTTCAACTGCTTATCCTCGAGAGCGCTGTTTCCGGTGATGTATATCTTGTTCACCTTTATCTTCTCTTTCTTGTCGATGTTGATGTCGAGGATGAGGCTGTTGTTCTCAGCCACATCGTCGCGTTGGATGATATTGACCTCGGCGTTCTTGAATCCCTTCTCGTCAAAATAACGTTTGATGACAATCTTGGCACGATCAATCATGTTGGGCGTAATCTGATTGCCTTGTCGGAAACTGAGTTTGGCCTCCAAATCTTCTTGCTCCGACTTTTTCACTCCATTAAAGTTGAGCTTCGACAGACGCGGGCGCTGTGTCAGAGCTATATTCAGATAGGCTTGGTTGCCTACGGCCTTTTCTACGGTGATGCTTACATTGGAGAATAGGCCGTGCTTCCAGTAGCGTTTTACGGCTGCTGTTATCTCCTCGCCCGGTATGGTAACTACCTGACCTATAGATAAGCCCGACAGACCTATCAGTACGTAGTCTTCATAGTTATCGACACCGCTTACCGTGATGCCTGCTATCTCGTACCGCTTAGGCGCTGAGTATAGTACCGACGGACTGGCAATGGTGTCCGTATCGGCAATTTGTGCTGTGGTCTTGCCGTGGGGAATGACAAGAAGTCCGGTTAGGGCTATAATTTTTAAAAGGTGGATACTCTTCTTCATTCTTCTATTTATTATCATTCTCTTCCGCAATTTGTTCACTTGTCTTGCCAAATCTTCTTTCTCTTTGTTGGAAGGTATATATTGCTTTACACAGCTCTTCTTCGTCAAAGTCGGGCCAGAAGGTGTCGCAGAAGTATAGTTCAGTGTAGGCACATTGCCATAAGAGGTAGTTGCTCAGTCGTGTCTCGCCGCCAGTGCGTATCAATAGGTCGGGATCGGGCATAAACGAGGTACACAAGGCACTGTCGATTGTCTTGTCGGTAATCTCGTCGATACACATCTCGCCCTCTTGCACCTTTGTAGCAATACGCTTAGCTGCCTGAGTGAGTTCCCATTTGGATGAGTAGCTGAGTGCTACGGTGAGTGTGCCGCGTTGGTTATTGGCCGATTGGCTTATGCAGTAGTTCATGCGCTCGCGCACCTTCTCAGGCAAGCGGTCGGTATCGCCGATGACACAGAAACGGATATCGTTGTCCATGAAGATGCTGAGGTCGAGTTTTTCAAACAATAGTGCCATCAATCCATTGACCTCCTCATCGGGGCGTGTCCAGTTTTCCGTAGAGAATGCATATACGGTTAC
>JAFOYZ010000119.1 GCA_017424485.1 Bacteroidaceae bacterium | reverse complement strand
CATCATTGTAGTTGTAGGCCATACGGAGAGGCTTGCCATCGGCACCGTAGATGGTATTGCCATCGGCATCACCTGCTACGGGATACAGGTCGTGCAGTTTCTTGCCTTCGGGCAGTTCGGCTTCGGCCTGTGCCCAACGCTCCTTAGTCCATGTGGTGTTGTAGTTATACATGTATACACCCTTGAACTTAAAGCCATAAAGTGAACCGAGCGGGTTACCGAGCTGGATACGGTTGAGGTATGAACCATTTTTGTAATCGAAGTCGGCATTGTTGTTCTTCAGTATGCTCTCCTCCATATCAAGGATGGTGTTGTAGTTCTGGGCAAGGTTGGCGTAAGCATTCACACTGAAGTCGCCAATCTTGATGAACTTATTACCATTGATGTTGAATTCCCAACCCCAGTTACGTACAGAACCAGTGTTCTTACGTGCCAGTGATCCGAAACCGTTTGATGAGGGGATGGTGTAGTTTGCCATGAGCTGGTCGGTGGTGTTGTTGTCGTAGTAGTTGAAGCTACCTTGCAACTTGTCGTCGAAGAAGCCGAAGTCGGCACCGAGGTTGTACTCATTCTTCTTGGCCCAACGGAGGCTGGTGAGGCGGAGACCATTCTGCTGGAATGAGGTGTTACCCATGTAGTGTCCGCTTTCGCTATACGTGGTGTAGTGGAGGTATTCAGCATTAGGCTGCGAACCTGTGATACCCCAACCCGGACGGAACGAAAGCATGCTCATCTTAATCTTGTCCTTTGACCATTCCATCCATGGCTCATCGATGATGTTCCAGCGGAGTGAAACTGAGGGGAAGTTACCCCAACGGTTGCTGGCACCAAACTGGGTGCTACCGTCGCGGCGGAGTGTAGCTGTAGCCGAATAGCGACCCTCGCGGAATGAATAGAAGGCCTGGAAGTACATAGCCATCCAGTGTGCTTGCCATGTAGAGGTTCCACTATCTTTAAGGTAGGTACCGGTAGTTGTACTTTCGATACCTGCAGGGATACCATGTGATGTTGACCACTGGCTGTTACCGGTCTTTGAGTTCATCTCAAACTGAGCTACAAACTGGGTAACGTGGTCGGGGTTGCTGAATCTGGGTGAGAACTGCAAGCGATGACGTGTGTTGAACTCGAGGCTCTTATCGTCATTTGTTGAGCTGTTGTTATATTTCTCATCAAGCATACCCAATGTGGTCAAGCTGCTGGGACGGAAACTGCTGTTTGAAAGCGTGTGGGCATTCATGGTTACCGTACCAAAATAACGCAATTGTGTCTCATCGTGGCTGAGGCCCAGGAGTTTGTAGTCAAGAGAGATCTGAGGTACGATGTTGTAGCTCTTCTCTTTCTTCCATGCCAAGGTACCCATAGCTACCGGGTTGATGAGATCCTTTTGATTCCTGTCAAAGATTGTAGATGCGTTTTGCAGCATGATGTAGAAGTCCTCGGTATCGTTACCCATGGGGTCCTGTGCATAGATACCCATGTTAGGCATGATGGTCTGTGCTACCGGACGTAGGTTCTCGTAGTTCGGTGTACGGTTGGTGTAGGTCAGCGCGAAGTCTGAAGACACCTTGATACGGTCTGATACGTAGTAGTCAAGTGCCATACGGGTTGTGAAACGATCCATGTCGAAGTTGATGGTCTGACCAGCCTGTGTATAGTATGCACCTGACACACGGAAGGTAGCCTTTTCGCCACCACCGGTGAGTGAGATGTTGTGGTCGTGTGTGTGGCCGTGTCTTGAGATGGCTTTTACCCAGTCGGTGTTGTTGTTGTAGTTTTCGTACTCAGCAAATGAGGGAGTATAGCTCAACTCAGGAGCACTAGATGCGGTGCTGCTCTGTGTGGGGTTGAAGTGTGCCTCCTTGAGGAACATGGTGTAGTCGTCACCATTGAGGAGGTTCAAGCCCTTGGGAGTCCATGCGTTGGTATAACGATAGGTGTAGGTCACTCTGGTCTTACCGCGTGTACCACGCTTGGTCTTAATAGAGATTACACCATTGGCACCCTTGGCACCCCAAACAGCTGACGCTGATGCATCCTTCAATACCTCAATGCTTTCGATATCGTCGGGGTTAACGGTAAGCAGCTGAGCGAAGTCCTCTTCGTTGGCTGAGCTGAAGTCGAGGTTGTCGGCTCTACCGTCTGAAAGGTCCAAAATGTTGTCGTTTACTACGATCAAAGGCTGTTGGTTACCGCTGATGGTAGAGGTACCACGCAGACGCATCTGAGTACCAGAACCAGGGTCACCAGAGTTGAACACGATGTCAAGACCGGCAATCTGTCCCTGAAGGGCCTCATCGACTGACGCGAAAGACAAACCCTCCATCTCGCTCATCTTAAAGGTCTGCTTAGCTACAGATACCTCACGCTCAAGAATGTCGAGACCACCGGAGGTAGAGCGCTGGCGAGCCTCAATCACAACCTCCTGGATTTGGTTGTCGTCCTTCATGGTTACATTGAAAACGGTACGTGTGCCGATTTCTAACACTACATCTTGGAATCCCACATAAGAGAATTTCAACTTGTTCTTGTTGTTCTTTACAATCATGGAGAAGTTACCGTCAAAGTCGGTTGTAGAGTGCTCTACAATACGGTTGTCTTTGTCGATTTCCACAACGTTAACCATCATCAACGGACCCATGGCATCGCTTACCTGTCCGGAGATACGTTGCTGTGCCTTCAGCGTAGCGGCTGAAGTGATAAAGCAAAGAACGGTCAATAGGATATATTTATATACTTTCATGATACCTTATATTTTATTTGATGAATTTTCCAGTTGCAGCATCGAAGATACGGTCGTTCACCAAGAAACCATCAATCTGGTGTACTACAGCAAATGATGAAGTCTCGATTTGAGTTCCCTTGAATTCGATGTCACGAGTCATGATGTTGAAGAGCTCACCTTCGGTGCCATTCGTGTTGATGACATAGCAGGTGTTGTCCAAGTCTTTGATATCGCCCTTCACACTGATGGTCTGTCCGGCATAGGGACCAGCCTGTGTCTGTACAGTTACCGTGTTGAATCGCTTGGTCAGTTGGTCAAGTGTTGCAGTCTCGTAGTCAACTACATACTTCACCTCTTCACCTTCAACGATAGAGTGGGGGAGATTATCAACATATACTGAGTTATCCTGGAAGTGATACTTGGTGAAGTTGGTCAAAAGCTCTACATCCTTCTTCAATACAGCTATACGTGAGGCAATCTCTGCTGCGATGGCATCGATTTCTGCCTGGGCTGCTTCGATCTCTTCCAACGTTGTTGTTTCGAGCATCTTCAGGTCGTCAAGTGCATCTTCTTTGTCTTTTTTGCTTAACTTCAGTTCATCTATGGCCAAAGCCTCTGTTTCCATATCGATCCAGTTGGGGAGACCCTTCGTGTACGCTTCGTCTACCTTATCGTTCGTAGGAATATATACGGTGTAGTGGTAGGTGTTGAATGTACGTACATTCTGATCCAAACCGCCCAGACTTTCGAAGATTCTGTAACGCTTGATAGAGTCGTCGATGGCTACACCCTGTCGGTCAACAGGAGCAATTGTGTTGAGCACAACCTCACTACCAATGCAGAGTTCATAGAACTTGCTGAACTCAGCTTTCTCGCTCATAACCTTATATACAGACTGCGTGGGGGGCTGTATCATACCTTCGTCGAGGCGGTATGTGTTACCGTTCTTCTGGGGATATTTGTGGCCTACAGGAATCTTTGTGCCGTTTCCGCCAACGATGTATTTCACCTCGTCGCCTTCAAGTTCTACCTTGATGGTACCATAACCCTTAGTCATATGATACTTGTTGCCATTGGCAATATCACCAACGACGATGTAGTATTCATACATCTGCTTCAGCAGGTTACCAATCTGTGAGGTTCCACCTGTAGCAGTTTCGTTACCGAGGTTCTCCAATAGTTCCTTTGTGGTGGGATCATATGTCCACTTTTCAGCGTATATCTTGCTGGCATCGGTCTTCGCTGCAGCATTGTACTTGAATACATATACTATAGGCTCGGGATCGTTGATGGTTTTGGGATCATAGTATACCATGCAACCATCATTAGGTACGATAAGGCTAAAGGTACTACCCATAGAGAGGAGGTACTTGTCATATTCGTAGCTGTTGATACCCCAGTTGGCAACCTTCAAGGTGTCGCTCAGCATTACCGGAGCGGTTACGGCCACATATTTCGCGGGGCTGTATACCTTGTTGGTAATGTATATGAGACCATTGTTGGCAATGATACACTCTTCGATGTGGCTCTTCTCTACACCCATGGGGTCACGAGCATCGTCCATGATGCTGGGGAAGCGTGAGGGAACAGCTGAGTTGAATGATACCTGCATCAGGTTGCGGAGCAATGCCTGGATAACGTCCAAAGGTATGCTGTCGAGCTCGCCATAGCGCTCGATGAGAGCCTGTCCTTCACCTGAAGTGAAGTAGGTGTCCATAGCGTCGTCGCTGGGAGCGAAGATTACAGCCATGTCGTTCTCTTTGCTTGTCTGGCCTGTACCTGCCTTGTACTCGTTCCAACCTGGATCGTAGAAGAGTGAACCCTTGGCATTGTGCTCTATTTCATCAATGTCGATATAGCTCAGGTAACCACCATCCGTGATAGCTGTACCTCTATTGCTGAGTGCAGTGTAATATCTCTTCTCGTATACCTGCTCGGCATTGGCATCGTCGCCGTAGTGGTAGATACGGTTATAGTCTGCAGTAAGTTCAGCATTGGGAACGGGTACTGCAAAGCGATCGAGCATGCGGCTGAAGGTGTTGGTCTTTCCGTTGGTACGGATTTCCTCTGCCATGTTGCTGGGGGGGATGAGCAAGCCATCGAGCTGGTGTACATAACCATTCTTACAGGTAACGTTCTGGTCGATGACCTTCTTGTCGAAGATAAAGGCATCCTTGGTGGTCGCATTGTAGCGATTGTTCAACATGATGTTGAGGTCTTCGGCACTGATTGAGTTCTGATAGAGCTGCTCCTCAAGGAAGTGTACCATGGTGGTTCTTGTACCATCGAGGGCAAGGCGGATACCCTTCTCGCGGAACTTGTCCCAATCTGCATTGTTCTGGGGAAGGTCAGCGTCGAAGAAAAGACCGATACTGTCGGTAGGCTGGGCTGATGTTACCTGACGGAGGCAGCGTCCGATGATGGTCTCTGAGTTCTCGTCGGGTGCAGGCATGCTTGACATGAGTTCCAGAAGGTAAGCATTGTCCAGCATAGAGTTGTTGAGGATGATGCGCTTTTGGGCAGGGGTAAGTTGGTTGTAAATCTCCTCGTCGGTGCCTTCGTACTTCCATTCCTCTTTGACAGCCTTAATGAATGCCTCATCGTCAGCAACGAAAAGTGTCTTACTACCTGTCTTTGAAAGAACCTCCTTGTAATTCAGGTCTTCAATCACTTTCATGAAGTAGTTGAAGCAACCTTCACTCTCCAGATAATCGTAAATGCTTGCACCCAAGAAGTCAGGCTCTCTGTCGTCGTAGTAGTACTCGTCACGACAAGACTGAACTGTAGCACAAACAAATAACAAGCAAGCCATTCCGATGTACTTGCCCACTTTGAACGTGTGTTTCTTGCTCATAAATAGGTATTATTAATGTTGTTTATTGTCAATTAACGGACAAAGATAAAACTAATCCCTCACACTTGCTAATTTTTTATTACATTTTTTAGCATTTGACGCAATTTTAACTATGTTAATCTGAGGGGTTGCGTTACTCCTTTGTACCCAAACTTTTGAATGTCGCAGACTGCGCTGGCTTGTCGATATGTCGGGCAAACTCCTGTGGTGTGATTGTGACAGGTTCTAACATGTACTCAGGCACGTTGTAACTCTTGTAATAATCTTCGTAGAAATAGGGGTCTTGCTGCGGTAGGATGAAGGGTTTGTGGGCATGACCACGCTTGTCGAAATAGGCGATGTAGAGTCGGGTGTATCCACCATCATCGCGGCGGCTGGTGTAGAGAATCCAGCGTCCGTTGCTTGACCATGAATGGTAGCTTTCTACATCATCGCTATTGAGCTCTCTCATGTTGCGCAACGCCATGGTT